>DATBBP010000201.1:0-5415 GCA_036270935.1 Gemmatimonadaceae bacterium | reverse complement strand
GTCGGTCGAAAGGCCCCGGGGGAAGCTCATAGACGAGCCACGGCATGCCGTCGACGAAGATTTCACGAGCGGCGCGACGAGCGAGGCGAAGCCACTCGGCGGCAGCACTACGATCCTGAGCCATAGTCGGCCAACTCGCGGCATTTTTTGGGCCGACGTCGGACGACGGGAACGCCTATCTTCTATTCGATCAAACGTTTAGGTGGCGGGAGTGGTTTCGCCGACTCGCACCAACCCACGAGCTGCACGTCGCTCGCGTCGCCCCAGCGCTCAGGCACCGGAGCATAGCGACGGCGTTCCCTCACGGTGGAGAAAACCAGCCATCCCTTCGCCAAGTCGCCGGTAATGGCTGCGCTGAGAATACGCACCTTGCGCCGATCGAACGTCTCGCGCGCGCTTTTGCGGCGATCCATTCCGCTGCGTCGATCACGCCGTTCCGGGATGACGTCCCAGACCTCCCAGAGCCGACCGCGGTGGTCTCGAAATTCTCGGTGCGCCATGGGACGACGCGGTAGCATGGTGCGTACCGCTGCGTCTCGCCCTTGTTGCTCGAGACAAGATCTGAAGAGACTTCTAATTCGAAGTGCCGGTCACTCTAACTCTCTCGAGGAAGACGGTTCGGAATGAGCGCTCCGGCTGGTCGCCCCGCGGCCGCGAAGCATCTGTACTTCACTGAGCGCGGATCAGGCGCGCCGCTCCTGTTCGTGCACGGCCTCATGGTGACGGGCGAGATGTTCGGGCACGTCGCGGACCGCTTTGCCGAACGGCATCGTGTCATCATGCCCGACTTGCGCGGCCACGGCCGCAGTCGCACGCTCCCGCCGCCCTATACGGTTTCGCAGCTGGCCTCGGATCTCGCACGGCTGCTAGATCATCTCGGGATCGAGTCGACGGCGGTACTCGGCTACTCGCAAGGAGGCGCGGTCGCTCAGCAGTTCGCTCTCGACTATGCTCCGCGCTGCCGTCGGCTCGTGCTTGCGTGCACCTACGCCTACAACATGTCGACGTTCCGCGAGCGGTTGGAGGGACACCTGGTGCCTTATCTCGTTCGCCTACTCGGCATGCGTCGTTTCGCGGAGCTCATCTTCGAGCAGGGATTGAAGCGGGCGCCTGACATACCGCGCGATTGGCTGGTCGACCTCATGGCAAACCAGGACCAGGTGTTGATGGTGACGGCGTGGAAGGAGGCAATGACTTTCGACAGCCGGGCGCGCCTCGCCGAGATCAGGTGTCCGACACTCATCATCGCCGCGGCGGAGGACGAGGCGGTTCCACTCCATCACGCCAGGATGCTTCACGAGGGCATCGCCGGCTCGCAGCTCGTCGTCGTCGAGAACGCAGGCCACGCGCTCATCTGGACCCATCCCGACGCGCTCGTCCGGCATACGGACGCGTTTCTCGCGCGTGACGAGTTAGGTTGAGCGTTTCCTCATCGCGACGATCTCGCCGACAGCGCGGTCCTCCGCGATTGGCGAGTCACGCAGGTTGTCAATCACCGCGTCGACATCCGCCGGCGGCCGGTTCTGACTCATTTTCCACTTGCCTTCGATTCGCGAAATCGAGACCTCGACGCCGACAATCGCGTTCATTTGCCGCTCGATGTACTCCCGCGGGGCGTCGCTGATCATCCACGGTGTCGATCGGCCGCCTTCGTGCCTCGCGACGAGATGCTCGAGGTGACGCGCGAGGAATTCGCGATCCGACGTGAAATGCACTCTGCCATAAACATGAACCGCGACGTAATTCCACGTTGGGACAACCTTCCCGTGCTCGGCCTTCGAGGGATACCAGCTCGGGCTGATGTACGCGTCGGGCCCGGTGAAGATGACAAGCGCTTCGAACGAGCGATCGATCCCGTTATCGCCAGGCAGTTGATGCTCCCTGTTCGCCTTCGCGATGTGACCCTCGAGAACGCCGTTGGCACCTCGATCGCGGTGAACGAGCCAAGGCAAATGCGTCGCCACGAGCCTGCCATTTTCCGCGACGGACACCATTGCCCCGAGGGGATGCGCGGCCAGAAACGCGAAGATCTCGTCTTCGTCGGTCTCGGCGTGGGCGGGCGGGATGTACATCGGTACTCGTCCTCGGTCCTGACGCGTTAGGAAAGCGCGTTGAGCAGTCGGTCGACGTCCTGCATGTCGTTGTACACTGAAGGCGAAATACGCATCCAGTATGGTGCAATGCGTACGTTGACGCGCGCCGCCTGGAGTTTCTGCGTGATTCGCCCCTCGTCCTTGTGTGCGAACGTGACGATCGGCGAGGTCGAGTCGAGGGGTGTCTGAGCCGTGAAGCCGAGGCGCGGCAGTTCCTGCTGGAGGCGACGCAGAAGCGGGATCCGCCAGTTTTGTATGTTTTGAACCCCGAGCGCTTGAATGTATGGAATCGATGTACCTAACGCGGCGCCAACAGCCATCGCGTACGTTCCGAGCTGAAAGTAGCTCGTCGCATCGGTGCCCGGTGTGTACGTGACGGGTTTCGGAGCCTGTGGGTCGAACGGTGAAAGGTGAATTTCCGTATCGGGCGCGGACTCATAGCTCCAATGCGGACGGCGAACGACGCTGCCGAGAAGGTCTTCGCGCACGTAGAAGAAGGCGAGGCCGAAGTCGCCCATGAGCCACTTGTACGTCGCGCACGCCGCGAAATCCAGGTTCGTAGCGCGCACGTCGAGCGGCACGGCTCCGACGCCTTGAATGATGTCGGCGTAGACATACGCGCCGTGCGCGTGCGCAAGATCGCAGACGGCCTTGAGATCATGCTGAAAGCCATTGTACATCGAGACGAAAGACAGCTCGATCAGCTTCGTCTTATTGTCCACGACTCGCTCCAGGTCACGCAGGTCGATGCGTCCGTCGCGCGGCATCACGATGCGCAGATCGAGACCGCGCTTCTGGAGCTCCGTGAGGTGGATGAGCGCTCCCTCGAAGTGCAGCGCGTCGGTGACAACATTGCCCTCATTCTTCGCAATCCCGAGGCACTCGGCGACAAGGTTCTCGCCAGTACTGGTGTTCGGGACGTAGCTGATCTCGGAAGGCTTCGCGTTGATCAGCGACGCGAACGCTGCCTTCGCGTCGATGCGCTGGGGCGCGGCGGCGGCCTGCCCCGCCAAGGCTGGTGGCGCGCCGATCGTCCCCCGCCTATCTACCGCGTATCGATAGGCGTCGGAGGCGACGATCGGCACCGGATGCGTATAGGCGCCGTTGATGTACGTGTAGCCCTCGGCGATGTGAAAGTCCGCCTTCCGAGGGAAGCTTCCTCCCTGCCCTTGCCCGGACGGTGGTCGCGGCGTTGGCATCTGGAGGGGCCTCTCCGCGTGCAGCTTGCCCAACGCCGCTCCCGTCATCAAACCGCTGAGACTGACGATCATATCGCGGCGCGTGAATGTCATGGCACTTGTCCTCGTAAAGGGACTCGTTTGGCGGGCGCGGACTTCGTCACGAAGCTTCCTGTGGATCGTCCGTAAATGGGCCGCTAGTCAATAGACTACTTTCGCGGGGAGTCGTATGGCAACGCAGGGGCGCACGCAGATAGCTCCGGCCGATGAGCACAGAAGTACGAATGAGATCATGGACGGCATTCGCGCGATCGTGCGCGCGCTGCGTGTCAACACGCGATCCATCGAGATTCGCCTCGGTATCAGTCTCGCCCAGCTTTGGGTTTTGCAGCTGCTCGAAGCGCGTCCATCGCAATCGGTGAACGATCTCGCCGAAGCAACCGCGACGCATCAGAGCTCCGTTTCAGTCGTCGTCCGCCGGCTCGTGGATCGGGGATTTGTGACTCGAACGATGGCAGTAGAGGACAGGCGCCGAGTGCGCGTGGATATAACAGAGGCTGGTCGCGATCTGCTCCGGAAGGCCCCGCCGACGGTTCAAGTCGCGCTGCTTGGTGCTCTGCGGCGCATGGCGCCCGAACCACGGCAGAATCTTGCGAATCTGATGCGGGCGTGGCTCAGCGACGCCGGGCTCGATCTGAGTGAGCGGCCACCGATGCTCATGGAAGACGAGCCGGACGAGGCGGCCTGAGGGCGATCGTTCGAAAAGAGATGTCCTGTTAGACGAACGAGCCGAGAACAGCAAGCTGTTCTCGGCTCGTCCGCTTTGAGAAGCGGCCCGGCTAGAGATTACGGCACGTAGCAGCTTGGTTCGCCGTCGCCAGCCGTGGTGATAATCGGGTTCGTCGTATTGACACCGATACCGCAGGTGCCGCCCGAGATCTGGCTGTGCGTCACGGTCGCCGACCAGTAACCAGCGCCTGGGGTCACTCGCGGTACAGCAACGCCCGACGTGTTCTTGAAGCCGTTACGAGTCACGAGATTCGTCGCGGTCGTGTAGTAGGTCGAATCTGAGAAGAACGCTTCCTCAGCCGTCACGAGGTTGCGCAGGTCCGACTTCATTGCCGTCACGTACGCCTTCGTCTTGGTGTTAGCGAACTTCGGAATCGCGATCGCGGCCAAGATGCCGATGATGACGACGACGATCAGAAGCTCGATGAGCGTGAAGCCCTTCCGGGCGGGATTCAGAGTCAGCATGGTGGGTTGCCAGAGAAAGGTGGGTGGGATCTCATGCTCTCGGGCCGATGATTGGTCACAGCAAGCCGTGAGCGATAACTCCGCGCCCTAGTAAGGCAACGCAGGTTCCAAGTGGTACCCATCTACACATATCGTTGACTATGAGCGCTTTTTGAGAAACATCTGTGCTCACATCTATTGCCGGCTTTCTCGCAAGGTGCACGATGTGTCGCCAAGTGCAGCAGCCAAGCGCGCTTGTCATCGACACCAGGAAATGTATGGGCGCCTAGTGCAACGAAGCGCGAGTGAGGCGCCAAACGACTTGGCCAGCCAGTGGATCGGCGCTGAGGCGCCCACCGTCGACACGCAACGTCTGAACTGCGCCGTTAGGCATCGCAAAACGCCCCGTTGCCGGCTGGCCGTCCGTACTGAACACGCGCAACTCGACATGTCGCCAGTCGATCGACGACGTGCTCTGTGCGACGGCGACGTGTGGCAGGATCGTGTGGTCTCGCACGAGAAGAACGATCGGAATCGGACCCGCGTCGATCTCCTGCCAACGAGCACCGCCGTACGCCCTGCCGGTTTGGTAATCGATCCACGAGCCTGGGGGCAAGTAGACGCGCCGACGAGTCGCCTCCGAAAACATCGGAGCGACGAGCAGGTCCGATCCGAAAAGGTACTCGTCCTCCACGAGCCAGGAGGTCGGATCGTCGGGATACTCGAAGAAGAGCGCGCGCAACATCGGCCAGCCCCGCGCTGCCGATTCATTCGCCTGCGCCCAGACGTAAGGCATCAAGGCGTACTTCAGCTCGACGGCGCGCCGGAAGTCGTCGACGAAGGCCGAGTCGTAGGTCCACGGCTCGCGCGGCGGAGCGCCGTGGCTCCGCGTATGCGACGTGAGCACGCCG
>DATBBP010000200.1:0-7071 GCA_036270935.1 Gemmatimonadaceae bacterium | reverse complement strand
CTTGACGCCGAGGCCCATCGCTTCACGCGCGCACTGCTCGGCCGCCACCGTGGCGGCGAACGGCGTGCTCTTCTTCGATCCCTTGAAGCCCGCCTTGCCTGACGAGCCCCACGCCACCGCGTTGCCGTGGCTATCAGTGATCGTGACCGTCGTGTTGTTGAAGGTCGCGCTGATGTGCGCAACGCCTTCGGCCTCGACGACGCGCTTTGCTTTTTTTCCCGTTGCCATAGCTACTTCGTCACCTTCTTCTTGCCGGCGATTGCGCGGCGTGGTCCCTTCTTCGTTCGGGCATTCGTATGCGTCCGCTGACCACGGACCGGCAGCCCGCGACGGTGGCGAATTCCCCGATACGAGCCGATGTCCATCAGGCGTTTGATGTTCATCGCGACTTCGGTGCGCAACGCACCTTCGACCTTGTAATCACGCTCGATCACCTGGCGAAGCTTGTTCACGTCCGCGTCGGTGAGATCGCGAATGCGCAGCGAGGAATCGATACCGGCCTTGCGCAAAATGTCGACGGCGTTGCGCCGACCGATGCCGTAGATGTACGAGAGACCGATCTCAACCTTCTTCTCACGCGGGAGATCGACACCAGATATACGAGCCATGATCAGCCTTGACGCTGCTTGTGCTTGGGATTGCGCTTACAGATGATGCGAGTGACGCCGTTGCGCTTGACCACTTTGCAGTGCTCGCAAATCGGCTTCACGCTTGTACGGACTTTCACAGGCGCTCCACGGTGTAACGGCGTAACGATAAAGGTGGTTCTGGCCAGACCCTAAGAGTAGCCGGCACAGTAACTTCACGCAAGTGACGCCAGCTCGGCGCTATGCGAGCAGCGCGAGCATCTCACCCAACGCCGCACGTCGATCTCGCGCCGCGGTTATGGCCCGCCCCACTACGACATAATCCGCGCCGGCTGCGATCGCATCCGCCGGAGTCGAAACGCGAGCTTGATCGTGACTCTCGCCACCGGGCATCCTGATGCCGGGGATGAGCACGGAAAGCGCCGACCCGAAGCGCGCCTTAACCGCCGCCGCTTCTTTCCCGCTGCACACGACGCCGCTGGCGCCAGCATCACGAGCCACCTCGGCAAGCCGCAGCACCTCATCGGCGATGCGCACCGGACCGCCACGCCCCCAGAGTGCTCCAACCGTGGCTCCGTCCAACGAGGTCAACACCGTCACAGCCAAGACTCCGCATCGCCGAGGATCGCCGGCCGCCTCGACGGCGGCCCGGAGCATCTCGATCCCGCCAGATGCATGAACCGTCAGCAGCCGTGCGCCGAGGGCAGCCGCGCGTCGCACCGCTCCGGCAACGGTGTTCGGGATGTCATTGTACTTGAGGTCGAGAAAGACCTGGGCGCCTCGCGCCTGTACTTCCCGAACGACGGACGGACCGCAGGCGGTGAACAGCTCAGACCCGATCTTATAGAAACGGCACGATTCGCCTAACTGATCGACAATGGCGAGTGCAGCGTCCTGATCGGCAACATCGAGCGCGACGATCGGTACGACAGTCATGCGGGCTTCCATTCGAGCGTGCCGACAACTTCCGACAGCGAGCGCACACCGTGCTGTGCGCACCATCGATCGAGCTCTTTGACAATCCGCGCTGGCGCTCGTGGGTCGCGCATGGCTGCCGTTCCGACTCCGACGAGCGACGCGCCTGCGATCATGTACTGCAGCGCATCGTTCGCGGTCCGCACGCCGCCGATGCCAATGATTGGCGCGTTCACGGCGCGACTCACTCGCCACGTTGCCAGCACGCCGACGGGAAGCAGTCCTGGTCCGCTCATGCCCCCCGAGCCGAAGCCAAGCATTGGCCGACGATGCTCCACGTCGATCGCGAGACCCGGCAGCGTATTCACCAGCGTTAGGCCATCTGCGCCCGCATCGATCGCCGTCTTCGCCGTGCGTCCGATATCCGGCAGTATCGGCGACAACTTCACGAACAACGGTCGTTTCGTTTCAGCGCGCGCCATGCCAACGAGGCTCGCCAGCGCAGCGGAATCGGCGCCGAATTCCATGCCGCCGGCTTTCACGTTCGGGCAACTGACATTCAGCTCGAACGCGTCGATGGCCCTCGCACCGACGGACTCGGCGCAGGCGTCGAGCTCGGCGATCACGCGAGCATAATCTTCCACTTGGTTGCCGACGACGTTCACGAGCTTGCGTGTCCGCGTCAGGTGCGACGCCAGCCACGGCACGTACGTCGCTTTCACGCACTGGAGCCCGGGATTGGCGAGGCCGACCGAGTTTATCATTCCCTCATCGAGCTCGGCAACCCGAGGCGCGGGGTTGCCGGCGCGCGGCTCGACGGATACGGCCTTCGTCGTTAGGCCACCGAGGTGCTCGAGATCCATCACGTCGGCGAGCTCGACGCCGTAGCCGGCCGTGCCGGAAGCAAGGACGATCGGATTTTGAAAGTCGAGGTCGACGACCGTAACGTTCAGTCGCTCAGCGCTCGTCACGCCCGACTCCTCCGCCGACGCGTCGCTCGTAGTCGCGCAGGTATTCAGACGCCGCGTCGGCGATGGCGACGGCAATCGCCGTCTGATTCCTCGGGTCGTTCAGATAGGCCGCCTCGGCCTTATTGGTCCCGAAGCCGATCTCCACCAACACGGCAGGCATGAACGCGGTGACCAGCACGCGAAATCCCGCTTGCTTCACGCCGCGATTCGGGCCCGGATGCATGGTCGCCAGGTGCTTCTGTACCAGCTCGGCCAACTCCGACGATTCGCGCAAGTGCTCGTTCTGCTTCATGTCACTCAGGATGTAGCTGAGCGCGTCGTCCTTCGAGACTTTTGCGTCGGTCTCGAATCGCACCGATTGGTTCTCCATCTCCTCGACGCGCCGAGCATCCTCGGTCCTCGCTTCGGCGAGGAAGTACGTCTCGAAGCCGCGTCCTGCTGCCGGATCCTTCCAGTCCATACTGGCGGCGTTCACGTGCACGGAGATGAACAGGTCTCCACCTGCCTGATTCGCGATGCGTCCGCGATCCGACAATGCGATGAGCGTGTCGGTTGTTCGCGTATACACTACGCGCAGACCGCGCGATTTCAGCTGCACGCCAAGCTTCTTGGCGACGGATAGCGTGACATCCTTTTCGTAAATGCTAACCGGCGCGCCGAGTGGGCCTGTCATGCCGTTATCCGGCCCGCCGTGCCCTGCGTCGACGACGACGAGCCGCGACGGTCGCTTCGGTGTCGCGACGCGCGTAAAGATCACGAGCTGGCGCGCCGCCGCGTCCCAGCGGAGGTTGTTGACGGTAGTCGGCAGCACATCCGACACCATCTGAAGCGGAATGAGAAGTTGATGATCCCGCTCGATCGGCGCCGCGGCGAGGGGCTGCACCTGGCCCGCGACGCTCGTTGATGCCACGCCAACTTCGACCGCGAAGGCGACGCCAGAGACCACGAGGCGATAATGCCCCGGCGCATCCGATGAGATCGAGATCGGGAGTAGCGGTGCGAGCGCTTGTGGGCGAAGCATCGGGACGCCCGCCTCGGCGACGAGCGGCACGCGTTGCGATGCACTGGCGGTTCGAACCGTGATGCTCGCGACGTTCGGCGCCGCGGCACTGACCTGCAGTGCGATCAGGAGCGGAATCAGCATCGCATCAACGGGACCGGATCGCCCGCGCCATTTCACGCTCCGCGTCGCGGCGACGCGTCGTCTCACGCTTGTCGTGGAGCTTCTTTCCCTTTCCGAGCGCCAGTGTCAACTTCGCCACTCCCTTGCGGAAGTACAGCTCGAGCGGGATGAGCGTCAAACCCTGACGCTCGACCGCTCCAATAAGCCGACGGATTTCCTTGCGATGGAGCAACAGCTTTCGGGTGCGCTCCGCCTCATGATTGGCGTAGCCCCCCCGCTCGTACGGCGAGATGTGCATGTTGATGAGGAAAATCTCACCGTCGCGCACGATGCCGTATGCATCCCCGATGTTTGCCCTGCCGTCGCGGAGCGATTTGACCTCCGTCCCAGTGAGGACGATGCCCGCTTCCCAGCTATCCAAGATCTCGTAGTCGAACCGTGCGCGCTTGTTGCGCGCGATCGAGATTTTGTCGGTCGGACGCTCGGAGTCCTTGGCCATTCGAAGTGACGAGTGGGCGAGTGGCGAGTTGCCGTGGCAGGAGCGAGCGCAATGCGCGCGAGCGATTCCAGAGAGGACTTTCCGCGAGCCGCAACTTAGGTGGCGCACCAAGCACGAGCAACACGGCACGCGTTGACCCAACCACGTAAGCGGTATACTCTTCGAGACTTCGCCGAAGTGGTGGAATTGGTAGACGCGCTGCGTTCAGGGCGCAGTGGGCGTATGCCCGTGGGGGTTCGAGTCCCCCCTTCGGCATGTTCTGGTTGTTGGTGGCTCGTGATTGATGACTGGCTGAACATCGAAGGCCGACGCATTGCGCCGGCCTTTCTTTTCACCAGCAACCAACGACCAGCCGCCAACAACCAACTTCAGCTGCCTTGCTTTCCTACGAGCGCGGAGGGCGGCACATTCTCCGGAAGCGACGCTTTTCCGAAAGTCTCGCGCAGGTTGCCGTTCGCCTCCGCGAGGTATTGGCCGAGTAGTTCACCGCCGCGGAGGATGTGCTCGTCTATCTGACGAAATGATCCGCCCGCGAAGGCGAAGAGTGTTTGTCCGAGGCGCGCTGTCGTCGCGGCCGTCGCGCGCGTCGCGAGCGCGTCGCGATACGCGCTCAAGCGCGCGTTGAACTGCCGCTCGGCGATCTCCTGCATGTCAGCCGCCACTTGTGGATCACGCGCCGTAGCGGCAGCAAGCGCTCGTGCGACCAAAGAACCGGTTCGGTCATCCAGCGCGTCGCGTTCGGCCGTGAGGAGGCCGAGCGAGCGGCGCGCGTATCGAAGCTCCCAGCGCGCGTGGTCGGTATCGCCGTGAGTCGCAGCCTGCGCGAGCCACCGCACATCGTCATCCGCTGGCTCAACGAGCAGCCGGTCGATGAACCGCTCGGCTTTGCGCTGGAACTCGCGTTCACTGCGCCAACGCGCGAACAACGTCATCGGGTAAGGGTCCGTTTGGCTTTGGCGGCTCAGCCGCCAAGCACGGGCAACGCGTGACGACCGCGCGGAGACTCGGGCAAGTCCGTCGTCGCCCGATCGGGCAAACCGACAAGCGTACGCACCTCACTCTCCTCATGCAGAAGATCAGAGAGCCGAATGCCCTCGAGTACGTCGTCGATCCTCTGCTGCAGCAACTGCCACACCGGACGAATGCTGCACATGTGGGCCGCTGAGCAACGTTCCTCTTCGACCGGGTGCGAGACGCAATGCAAGTCGAAGGTCGTCGATTCCGACGCGGCGATCACGGCGCGAATCGAGATCGTGTCGGCACCTCGAGCGAGCTCATAGCCGCCGCGAGCGCCACGCGTACTGCGCACGATCTCCGCACGCCGTAATCGCAACAGAATCTGCTCGACATAATCGACGGGCAGCCGCTCGCGCGCGGCGATCTCGCGGCCGGTGATCGGTCCTTCCGAGACTCGTTTGGCGAGATGCAGCGCGCAGATCACGCCGTACTCGGCCAGGGTGGTAATGCGCACAGTTGGACTCTATGTCTCGCGTCAGGAACTCACAAGGCCAGCGGACTCGGCTGCTTGGCGAAAGTCGAGTATCCGTCTAGCCAGCGGCGACAGCGCCATGAGCGCCACCGGGAACACCAATTTCCGTCATCTTACGCAGGTCGAGCACTTCGTCGATTTGGTCCTCGGGTAGCACTCCTTTGCGCTTTACGAGATCGCGAATGAGGACGTTCTCTTTGACTGACTCTTTGCTCAATTCGGCCGCGCGAGCGTAGCCGATTTGCGGTGCAAGGGCAGTCGCGAGCGCAGCCGATCGCTCCACCCAGTATGCACACATCTCGCGATTGGCCTCGATGCCTTTCACGCAGCGC
Source organism: Gemmatimonadaceae bacterium (assembly GCA_036270935.1). GTDB lineage: Bacteria > Gemmatimonadota > Gemmatimonadetes > Gemmatimonadales > Gemmatimonadaceae > AG2. The sequence continues at coordinate 1,155 of DATBBP010000200.1, read as the reverse complement.
TCGTTGAGCGATTTAGCGGCATTTCCGAGGATGTTCACCGCGAGGAGCACGTTGAAGGCGATCACAGGCATCATGACGTTGAGCTCGAGCTGTCCATGTTCAGCGGACACCATAACGGTCGTATCGAGGCCAAAGACCTGGAAGCACACCTGATTGACCATTTCGGGAATCGACGGGTTCACTTTACCGGGCATGATCGACGAGCCCGGCTGCACCGCGGGAAGCTTGATCTCGTCGATGCCAGTGCGCGGCCCCATGGCCATGAGTCGTAGGTCGCTTGCGATCTTGCTCAGATCAACGGCAAGCACCTTCAGCGCCGAACTGAACGCGGCGACGTCGCCCATGCTCTGCATAAGCTGAATCCGATCGCGCCCCACGCGCAGCTCGAGTCCCGTTATACGCTTCAGATGCTTGACCATCAGCTCGGGATATTGCGGCTCGACGGTTACGCCAGTGCCAACCGCGCTTCCACCGATGCCCAGATCTCGGAGATAGTCGGCCGCTTCCGTTACCCGACGCATGCCCCGCTCGACGGAGCCGGCATACGCAGTGAACTCCTGACCCAACCGAATTGGCATCGCGTCCTGCAAGTGCGTACGACCGGCCTTTACGATGTCATCGAACTCTCGGCCCTTGTCCGCCAGCGCTTGCCGTAGTCCCTCGAAGCGCGAGAGCAATCCATCGAGCTCAGACAGACACGCCAGACGAATGTTCGTCGGGATCGTGTCGTTGGTGCTCTGCGCCATGTTCACATGATCGTTAGGGTGCACGGGCTTATATTCACCGCGCTTTCCGCCGAGCAGTTCGTTCGCACGATTCGCGAGCACCTCGTTCACATTCATGTTGTGTGAGGTGCCGGCGCCGGCTTGATAGGGATCGACCACGAACTGATCCATGTGCTGGCCGGCGAGCACTTCGTTCGCGGCGGCAACGATGGCGTCCGCGAGTCGCGGATCGAGACGACCCGTCTCCTTGTGTGTGAGCGCGGCGGCTTCCTTGATCCAGACCTGTGCCTTCACGAACGCAGGAAGCGGGCGCAGTCCGCTGATTGGGAAATTCTGAACGGCACGCAGCGTCTGCACCCCATAGAGTGCGTCGACCGGAACTTCGAGCGTGCCGAGAGGATCCTTCTCGGTTCGTGTCTTTGCGGTCATT
>DATBBP010000199.1:0-6824 GCA_036270935.1 Gemmatimonadaceae bacterium | reverse complement strand
CACGTCGTCGCCCGCGAACGACTTGCCGATCTCGCCGATTCGCTGATGCCGAAGCATCCCGAGCTCCTCGGCATCTCTGAGGACGAGGGGACAGCTTGGCTCGTGCGCGGTGATACTGCCGAGATCATAGGCCGCAACAAGGCCTTCGTGTACGGCGGCAAAGACCCCAACGATGCCGGCAAGCCGTTCCTCACCCTCTTCCCCGGCGATCGCTACGACTTCGGCGCTCGGCGTGTCCTCCATCGAGCAAGCGACGATGCGCCCTTCACCAGCGCGTTCATCGATTCAGTATTCTCGAACTTCGGCTCGGGCAGCGCCGCGACCGTCCTTGTCGCGCGCGGTGGCAAAGTGCTGGCGAACCGCTCATATGGCATTCCGCCTCAAGCCAAGTACATGCCGACAACGACGGTCCCGAACTTTGCGCTCGGTGGACTCTCGGCCGGTTTTGGCGCTACGGCCGCGCTTCTCGTCGCTCGCGACGGCAAGCTCTCGCTCGAGCAACCGATCGCACCGAACACCACGCTGACGGTGCGAGAATACCTCGCGGCGGCAACGCCGTGGCCGGATAGCGGGAAGCAGCTGGCCGAGATGCTATCGAGGCAGAGCGGGATGCCGTTCGATACGCTCGTGATGCGTCGGATCTTCACTGGCATCGGCGCCCACAAGACTTTTGTGTCGCGAGACGGGCAGATGAGATCGAACGTCGACGAGCTCTATCGCTGGGAACTTGGGCTCGAGGGTAATCGCGCATTCGGAGTCGACAGTCCCACCGCGACTGATGGCTCGACTGATGTTCGGCAGCCGGTCCTCCGCAGCGCCGGCTGGCGCGCCGACAGCTATCATGGTGTCAATCGGTTTACCGAATACGGAACCCCAAGCGGCCGCCGGAACGCGTTCGTTCGGATTCCCGATCGGCAGGCCGTGATCATCATTCTCACGGATAGCGAGGCGTTCGACGCGCGCGCGGCGGCGGACGCGATCACGGATCGGCTAATCAAGTAAGTGTCGTCCTGAGCGAAGCGAAGGATCTATCGTCCCTTGTTGGCGGTCGGCCACCAACACGAGACAGTAGATCCTTCGTCGCTTCGCTTCTCAGGATGACAAAGGCTGGCTAGCCCCTCGTCCGTCCTACCACGGCCATCTGTTTACCCGCGGTGCGCGATCCGGAGCGCTCGGATCGTCGTCGTAGTACGAATCAGAGAAACGCTCGTTGCCGGTGATGCGGCGCGCTTGCACGAGATGGCCAGCGAACCAGCGGCCACGATCGCCGTCGCCGAGCACCTCATACCGGACGCCATTCCCCGTCGATGATGAGTGAATAAAACGGTCGCCGCCTACGTAGATCCCAACGTGATTGATATTGTACCCGTCGTTGGCGAAGAAGAGCAGGTCACCCGGACGCAGCGCGCCGGAACGCGTCGACACCGGATCCCCGAGTTCAGACATTCGACGCGCCGTGCGCGGCAGACGCACACCTTCGCGCCAGAACACCCAATTCACGAAGCCCGCGCCATCGAACCCGCTGTGCGGACTGGTGCCGCCACTCCGGAATTTCGTTCCAACGTACTCGTCGGCGGTCGAGAGGATTCGCGACGAGAAGCGCGAGTCCAGCGAGTTCGACTCGACGATGTAGCGACGCGGCGGGGGCGCGGGCGACACGTACACCCGCTCGACCACCGGCGGACGGGCCGGCTCTGGCCGGAAGGTGCGGTGGAATGGATGGCCGCCGCCGAAGCTTGCCGTTAGGCCGAGACGATACTCCCAGTTCCGCGGCGTCCCGAAGGTGAGCGCAGAGTCACTGTGGAATGGTCGACGATAGCGCGCTTCGACACCAACGCCGAGCCAGCTGAGCAGGTTGTGATGCGCGCCGACACCGTAGTTGAGCGTCGCAATCGACGTGTCAGGCCCTCCGCTCGGACGTATTCCATAGCCGCCCACGCCAAAGAATCCGTACGGCGAGAACCCAAGGAGCAGCGACTTCACCACGGGAACGGTACGGAATGGCTCGACGAGAACATCGGCGTCGGCTGTCCATCCTCCAAGGTGCAGACCGGCATCGTTTCGGTAGGTGCCGGTGATGGTTTTCGTCTGACACGGCCCCGTTCCGCACTGCGTGTATTGGTAAGTCCCGGTTTCGTTGGAGCTCTCGCCACGTCCGAGATTCAAACCGCCGCTGAGGCGCAGCCCGAAGATGCCAGTGTAGCCGGTGAATCCCGCGCCGCCGAAGAGCGGATCGGCGGATTGCTGCTTTCTTGCCGCGTAGCCTTCGAACATCATCGGTCCCTGAGCCAACAGGATTGTCGGCGTGGGAAGGGATACGAAGGCGGCGGCGCCAACCAAGAGTAGTGAGCGCGTCCGAGTCATTTTGTCCAACCGCTGGAGTCTGGCGATGAAACGCCGCAGAACGGATGCCAACGCGTAATCATTTCGTGAATGATCCTCGACGCCGCTCTCATTCGTGCTTCGCGACGTGCACGATATGGCATCACGAGCGCATCGGCGCGCTCGTTCATGAACGTTGCCTTACGAGGACACTCAACGTGTCACGCCGCGACAAATGACAATCGGGCCGTGAGCGGTGATCAGCGCAGCTTCCCACACCACAACGCGGCCCCGTGACGCGGCGCGACGCGTCAGTCCGTTAGACACACCAATCCCTCAGAAGGATTGCCCAGAGTTCGGACCATCTTAGAGGTCCAACGCAGAAGCTACGACCGAGGTTTCTTGCTGTCGAACTCCGACTCGCTTCCCGCCTTGCGTCGACGCGCCTCCTCCTCATTCGGGGGCGCTGCGCTCGGCTTTGTGCTCAGGCGTCCATCCGGATAACCGCTCTCCGGCTGCGCCTGGGCGTCGTCCCTGAGCGGGGCCTTTTTGGGCTTTCTCGCCATTGATTGCGTCTCCGTGTTGTCGGCTGGTTTTGGTTGGTCGTCGTTGGTGGAGGTGGGTCGATCGGCGCCAACGACGAATCACCAACCACCATCCGCCAACCAGCGATCATTTACCAGTCGCCAAGCACCCGCCTCGGGCAATGCACGTGCCGTCTCAGACCTCTATACGGGTAGCAAGCTGCTCGGCCGAGTTGAAGAAGCGACGCCGGTACCAAAGGACCATTGCGGTCGAAGTGACCGCAACGGCGCCAGCGAGCATGAACGCAACCATGATCTGATAGCGGACGGCGAGATTCGGTGACGATCCGGCGAGGATCTGTCCCGTCATCATTCCGGGAAGGGCGACGAGCCCGACAACCATGAGTCCGTTCACGGCTGGAATCAACGCGGCGATCAGGGACCGGCGGACGGGCTCCGCGGCCGCCCGCGCCGGGCTGGCGCCGAGCGCGAGGTACGCCTCGACCTCGCCGCGGCGTAGCTCCATTTCGCTCGTTAAGCGCTCGGCGGCGAGCGCCGCGCCGTTCATGGCATTCCCGACGATCATGCCGAAGAGCGGGATCACGTACTGCGGATCGTACCACGGATGGAGGCGCAGGACGACACCGTCCACGTATGCGAGCGTCAGGCCGGTCCCGACGAGCATCGCGAGCCCGGTGATGCCGAACAACGAGCCCCGCGACGACCGTTGGCGATCCATCGCGGTTTTCGTCGCCACCAGCAGCATAACGAGTAGCGCGACGACGACGAGATACCAGCGACGCGTCGCGAAGAGAAACGCCAGTACGTAGCCCACGGCAACGAGCTGGACGACGGCGCGCGCCGCACCGATCAGGAATCCGCGAAAGAGCCCGAGCCGTTGCCACGACGACAGTGCAATGGCGACGAGGACGAGCGCAAAAGCGAGGACGAGATCGAACCAGGTGAGGTCGATCAACCCGTTCGAGGCAGCGTGAGTCACGGGAGCTTCTCGCGTCCAAGGAGATACTCGCGCGTCCGTGCGTGTCTTGGCGATGCGAATAGCGTCGCCGTCGGACCGGCCTCGATCACTTTCCCTGCCTCGAGCAGCACGGTGTGTGTGCTCGCTTGGCGTGCTTCGGCAAGGCGATGCGTGACCATGACGATCGTCACCGAGGCGTTGCCGGCCAGTTCCCGCACCGTCGCCATCAGCTGCTCGGCGACTTCGGGATCGAGGGCGGATGTCGGCTCGTCGAGGAGTAAGACCTGCGGTGATGTCATGAGCGTGCGCGCAAGACTCACGCGCTGCCGCTCGCCTCCCGAGAGGCGCTCGGCCTCACGGTTGAGAAAAGACTCATCGAGCCCCGCGAGTCGTAATACCTCCGCCTCAGGCGGAGCATGCATGTCGCCGTTCGCCGAGAGCGCTCGCGCCGTGGCAAGGTTGTCGAGCACCGTACCGGCGAACATTACTGGTGTTTGAAACACGAAGCCCACGCGTCGGCGGAGCTCGCGAATCGGCACTCCATCGATTGGCGCTTCCTCGAACGTGACGCTCCCACTCGTTGGATCATCGAGTCGATTGAGGAGCCGAAGGAGTGAGGTCTTGCCGGCACCACTCGGCCCAACGAGCGCAATGACTTCACGCCGCGGCAGATCGAGGTCCACTCCGCAGAGTGTGCGGCGTCCCGCGCGTTGCTGCTCGACGCCACGCAAGCGGAATGCGGGAATCGGGGCACTTGGCATCGAGGGAAGTTATATGCGTCCAGGCCGGGCACTCTCTCGCCACATGGCGCGATCCAATTTCCTCCGGGGCTTCTGAAGCGCGGTGAACCCGAGGGCTTGTAAGGGAATCAGCATTGCTGGCGGGGCGATCCGGCGCCATGTTCGACGTCAAACCCTGATCAGCCGAACACATATGCCCCGACGATATCGCTTCCTTCTGCTCTTCGCGGCGATGGTTACTTTCGCGCCGCGCGCGTCCGCGCAGGGACGCGGACAACCCGATCCACAACTCATCCAGCAACGCTGGGACAAGGAGAAAGCGCTCGAGTCCCTTGCCGTGATCGAGCGCAAGGTGATGGTGCCGATGCGCGATGGTGTGCGTATGGCGACCGATGTCTATCGTCCAAAGAATGCGGCTGGCAGCGTACCGATCGTCTTCGTTCGCACGCCGTACAACTTCAACTACTGGGACGTACGCACCGGTGCGCCGCGCGACATGACCGCCGAGCTCGACGCGGTGAAGCGCGGTTACGCGTACGTCGAGATGAACGAGCGCGGCCACTTCTTCTCCGAGGGGAACTACGACATCCTTGGCCCGCCGCTCACTGACGGCTACGACGCTATCAAATGGATGTCGTCGCAGCCGTGGGCGAATGGCAAAGTTGGGCTGATCGGTTGCTCGTCGACGGCGGAGTGGCAGATGGCAGTCGCGGCCCAAGCGCCGCCGGGCTTGGGCGCGATCATTCCGCAGGGTTTCGGCGCCGGTGTCGGACGCGTCGCACCTTACTATGAGCAGGGCAATTGGTATCGTGGCGGCGCGGTACAGATGCTCTTCATCGCCTGGCTGAGCGGCGAACAGAATCAGGTGCGTCCGATGTTTCCGCCGGGCACGTCGCAGGCGGATCTGATCCGCGAGGCGAAGTACTTCGACCTGGCGCAGCAGTCTCCGCCAGTGGACTGGTCGCAGGCGCTGCGCCATCTGCCGGAGATGGACATCATCAAGGCAGTCGACGGGCCGCGTGGCATCTTCGCCGACAGCATGCCCGGGATCGCGACGGGCGGCGCGATGATCGAACGCACGCCTAACGATCCGGCGTGGTATCGCGGCGGCCTGTTCCACGACGACATGCGCATCAATGTGCCCGGACTGTGGTTCATGTCGTGGTACGACGTGTCTGTCGGCCCGAACCTCGCCACGTATAACCACGTGCGGAAGACGGCGCGTCCGGACATCGCGAACCAGCAATATGCGGTCATCGCGCCGACGCTCCATTGCTCGTACAAGCGCGCAACCGAGAACACCGTCGTCGGCGAGCGGAGTGTCGGCGACGCGCGGCTCGACTATGACGCTCTGACCTGGGGTTGGTTCGACATGTTCCTCAAGGGCGAGAACAACCATCTCCTCGACACGCTGCCCAAGGTCCGTTACTACACGATGGGTCTGAACAAATGGCAGACGTCGGATACGTGGCCGCCGCGCGGCGCACAGACGCTGACGTACTACTTCTCGAGCGGTGGCAAAGCGAACACGCTCGATGGCGATGGGAGTCTAACGACGACGCCTCCCTCGGCGGACAAGCCAGATGGCTTCGTGTACGACCCCATGAATCCCGTGCCCTCGTACGGCGGGAATGTCTGCTGTACGGGCAACGCGGTCAGCGGCGGCGCCTTCGACCAGCGCAAGATGGAGGCGCGGCCGGACATTCTCGTTTACTCATCGGAGCCACTCAAGGAGGGAACGGAAGTGAGCGGGCCGATCGAGATCACGCTCTATGTGTCGTCGGATCGCAAGGACACGGACTTCACCGTCAAGTTGCTCGACGTCTATCCCGACGGCCGCGCGTACAATCTGGATGAGACGATTCAGCGCGTCCGCTATCGTGAGGGTTACGACAAGCAGGTATGGATGGAGCAGGGGAAGACTTACAAGGTTACGCTCAGCCCGATGACGACGAGTAACTACTTCGACGCCGGCCACCGAATTCGCATCGAAGTCTCGAGCAGCAACTTCCCGCGCTTCGATCGGAACATGAACACGGGCGGGAAGAACTTCGACGAGAGCCAAGGCCTGGTCGCACACAACAGCGTCCACCACTCGAAGCAATATCCGAGTACGGTGAAGCTGACGGTGGTGCGGAAAGCAACCGCTGCGGACAAATGAGTGGCGAGTGGCGAGTGGCGAGTGATCGGAAAGGCCCACGGTTTCGCCGTGGGCCTTCCTTTGGTCTCGCCACTAATTACTCGCCACTCGCCACTTCC
>DATBBP010000198.1:0-2562 GCA_036270935.1 Gemmatimonadaceae bacterium | reverse complement strand
GATCAGCCGCGTGGCGGTCATTCATCCCGATGCGGCCAAGCAGAGCCTCGCCCGCGACTTTTACCGGGTGCACCCGCCTTGCCGCGACGACCCTATTGGCGCGCCGCGTGTCATTCGGACGAATCATTCCGAGTTCGCATTGGTGGACGGTCCGGCGCTGCTCGACGAGATCGTCGACGCCGCGCAACGCGACCTCTTGCGACAACTCGGAGCGCAATCGTTCCTGATCGTCGCGATGCGCGCTCGCGGTCGAACGCTCGGTGCGATCACTTTCGTCTCGGACGATCAGCGCGAATACGACGATGCCGACCTCCTGCTCGCCGAGGACCTCGGTCGGCGCTGTGCCATGGCGATCGACAATGCACGCACGTACGGGCTGGCGCAGGAGGCTCGGCGCGGCGCTGAGGAAGCGCGAGAAGCGGCGACATTTGCCGCGCAACGCGCAAATGCGCTACGCGACCTCGCCGACGGCGCGCGCGCGCAGGCGGAGACGGCGAATCGCGCGAAAGCGACCTTCCTGACCACGATGTCCCACGAGTTTCGCACCCCGCTGGCTGCGATCCTCGGCTTCGTTGGCTTGATGAACGACGGCCTGGCGGGCCCGCTGACGCCGTTACAGCGGGATTATGTCCGGCGGATCGGCAACGCCAGCGGCAATCTGCTCCGCTTGATTGAGGAAGTGCTAACGCTCTCGCAGGTCAATGCTGGTCGCGGCAAGATGCATGTCGAGCATATCGACCTCGCGGCGAAAGTCCGTGAAGTGACCGATCTGCTGCAGCCGCTCGTGGAGGCGAAGAAGCTGAGTCTCGTCGTGGACATGCCTCAGGTGCCGCTCCTTTTCCCGACGGACGAGGCCAAATTCCGCCAGATCGTGATCAACCTCACCGGCAACGCGGTGAAGTTCACTTCAATGGGCGAAGTGCGCCTGACTCTCGAGGCGGAGGAGAAAGGCGTCATTCTGCGCGTTCGCGACACAGGCGAGGGAATCAGCGCGGCAGATGCCGAGCGCCTCTTCGAATCGTTCATGCAGGCGGGTCCATCGAGCTCCCCACGATCCCGCGGCACGGGTTTGGGACTCGCGATCAGCCGGCAGCTCGCACGACTCATGGGCGGCGACGTGACTGTAGACAGCGTGCTTGGTTGCGGAAGCACCTTCACGTTGCGCCTACCGTATTCCGCGGAAGCCACGGCCGAGGGTGACGCCGCACAAACGCGAACCGAATTCCGCGAGCGGCGCGTGCGCGCGCGGATCGGAACGCCCTAACGAGCGCCCACACCGAATCCGGAAGCCTCGACAGCATTCGGCCGATAGCGCGCCGGGATTGACGCGATGAAGGTGCTGCCGACGCCGACCTCACTGTTCGCGATGATGACGTCGCCCCCGAGGAGATGGGCGAGCTGACGAGCGACGGAAAGCCCGAGGCCAGTACCGTCTGAAGGCTGCGTCTGGTGCTTGTCCGCACGCCAGAAGGCCTCGAAGACGTGTTGTTGATCGGCCGCGGCGATGCCGCGCCCGGAGTCGCTCACCTCGAAAAAGATCTTCATCTCCACGCCGAGCCCTTCGATCCGCAAGATCAGCACGACGTCGCCGTGGTCGGTGTACTTCACTGCGTTCGCGACCAGGTTGACGAGAATCTGTCGCAGTTTGAGTGGATCGGTTTCGAGCTCGATGGGCTGAGTGGGCCGCTCGAAGCGAATGCGGACGCCTTTCAGTTCGGCGATCGGACTCACGATGTCGATTGTCTCTTCGACGATGTCGACGGCGCGAACACGCTCCACATTGACCATCTCCTCACCGGCATCGAGCCGCGCGACTTGGAGGAGCTGCTCGATGAGCGACAACAAATGCTCGCTCGACCGTCGGACGCGGCGGAGGTGGTCCTTCTGCACCTGCGTCACTGGACCAGAGACCTCCTCCGCCAGGAGCTCGACGTAGCCGAGGACCGCCGTCATGGGCGTCCGGAGCTCGTGGCTGATCGTGCGAAGAAACTGCGTCTTTGACCGGTTCGCTTCCTCCGCCGCTGCGCGAGCGTTCCGTTCCGCCACGCTGAGATGGCCGCGCATGATCGCCTGCGCGCACATGACGCCAAGCGTGAGCACGAACGCGCGCTCGTCCTCGTTGAAGAGGCGCGGAGTGGCCCACGTGAGACCGAGGACGCCGCGCAGCTCTCCATTGGCCCACACCGGGACCGCCGCGGCGCACGCTGCTCCGGCACTCACGGTGGCTTCGCCCCACGCCGGGTACCGCCGCAACTCGTCCGGTGAGCAGAGAAATACGGGCTGACCGGTGCGCGCCACTTCGGCCAGCGGCGCCGGTGCGTCGAGCCGCAGGTGCCGCAGCGCGGCGCCGACGTGCGCGCTCACGCCGATGGCACGGACGAGAGTCAGCGTGTCCGGCGGAGCGGTCGTCGCCGCGCGATTGGCTGCGTCGTTAGGTGGGAACTGACCCAATGTCACGACGACGGCGCTCGTGGCCCCGAGCACCGCGAGCGCATGCCGCTCGATGACGTCAGCGGCTTGCTCGGGTGTCAGCGGGTCGGTCAACGAGCCGCTCAGCGCGGC
>DATBBP010000197.1:0-4080 GCA_036270935.1 Gemmatimonadaceae bacterium | reverse complement strand
CGACATCCTCGGCTCCGCTGATTCGCAGAACATTCAAGGCGAAGTTCAGCAAAAGCTCGACGTCGTCGCGAACGAGATCATCATCAAGGCGATGGATCACACCGGTCGCCTGTGCGCGATGGCGTCGGAAGAAGAGCCGGGCATCATCCAGATCCCCGAGCACTTCCGCTGCGGTAAGTACGTACTCCTCTTCGATCCGCTCGACGGCTCGTCGAACATCGACGTCAACGTGCCCGTTGGTACAATCTTCTCCGTCGTTAAAAAGATCACGCGTGGCCGTCACGGCGAGATGGAGGATCTCCTCCAGCCCGGACGACGGCAGGTCGCGGCGGGCTACGTGATCTACGGCTCGAGTACGATGCTCGTCTACACGACCGGCCAGGGCGTGCACGGCTTCACGCTCGATCCGTCGATCGGCGAGTTCCTGCTCTCCCACCCGAACATCCGCATCCCGGACGACGGCCGCTACCTCTCGGTGAACGATTCGTACGAGCAGCTATGGGACGAGAATGTGAAAACGCTCATGCGCCGGTATCGCGGACTCGAGGGGGGCGCCAAGCCTTTGAGCGTTCGCTATGTCGGCTCGCTCGTCGCCGACTTCCATCGCAATCTCCTCGGCGGGGGCATCTTCGCCTATCCCGCGAATCGCAAGTCACTCAAAGGCAAGCTGCGCCTGTTGTACGAGGCGAATCCGCTCGGCTTCATCGTCGAGCAAGCCGGCGGCGCCGCGAGCGACGGCAGCATTCGCGTGCTCGATGTTCTACCGGTCGAGTTGCATCAGCGCACGCCGCTCTACATTGGCAGCAAGTCGTGCGTCGAGATGGCGAAGGAGTGCGTGTCGGGCGTCTCGCAGTTGGTGGGAGCGTGACGCGGGGCGCGGGACGCGGGATGAGGGACGCGGGAGCGCTTAGAGTTCTCTAGTAGAACACAGCGCCCCTAGTCTGCTCCACAACGCGCCTCCCGCATCCCGCATCCCTCACCCCGCGGCCAGATGCCTGACGAGAAGATCCAATCGCCCTCGGGGCTTCCGATCGAACCGGTTTATCGGCCAGCCAACACGGAATTCTCATACGCCGAGGATCTCGCCGATCCGGGCGTGTTCCCTTTCACTCGCGGCGTCCAGCCGACGATGTACCGCGGCCGGCTCTGGACGATGCGCCAGTACGCCGGCTTCGGCACCGCCGCGGAGACGAATCACCGCTTTCGTCTGCTGCTCGATGCGGGACAGACCGGATTGTCGGTTGCGTTCGATCTTCCCACGCAGATGGGCATCGATTCCGACGACGCGCGCGCCGTTGGTGAAGTCGGTCGCGTCGGCGTCGCGATCGACACTGTCGACGACATGCACGTGCTGCTCGACAAGATCCCGCTGGAGCGCGTGTCGACGTCGATGACCATTAACGCGACGGCGTCGACGCTGCTGGCAATGTACATCGTCGTCGCCGAAGAGCGGGGCGTTCCGCGCGACAAGATCAGCGGTACGATTCAGAACGACATTCTGAAGGAGTACATCGCGCGCGGCACGTACATCTACCCGCCCGAGCCGAGCCTGGCGCTGATCGCCGAGATTTTTCGATTCTGCGCGGCGGAAGTGCCGAACTGGAATCCGATCTCGATCTCGGGCTACCACATTCGCGAGGCGGGCGCGACGGCGGTGCAAGAGCTCGCGTTCACATTCGCTAATGCGATGGAGTACGTATCGCGCGCGATCGATGAGGGACTGTCGGTCGACCGATTTGCGCCGAGGCTTTCGTTTTTCTTTGCCGCGCACAACGATCTCTTCGAGGAAGTCGCGAAGTTTCGCGCTGCCCGGCGGATGTACGCTCGGCTCATGCGCGATCGGTTCGGTGCCAGCGACGCCAGTGCACGACTTCGATTTCATACACAGACCGGCGGCGTGACGCTGCAGGCCCAGCAGCCGTTGAACAATGTCGTGCGCGTGGCAATCCAGGCACTCGCCGCGGTGCTCGGCGGGACACAATCGCTTCACACGAACGGATACGACGAGGCGCTGGCGCTGCCCACCGAGCAAGCAGCGACGCTCGCGTTGCGCACCCAGCAGGTGATCGCCTATGAGTCGGGCGCCGCGCTCACCGCCGATCCGTTAGGCGGCAGCTACTATGTCGAGCACCTAACGAGCGAGCTCGAACAACATGCGCTCATGCTCCTCGCGCGGGTGGACGATCTGGGTGGCGCGGCCAAAGCGATTGCCGCCGGCTTCTTCCAGGAGGAGATCGCGCGAAGCGCGTACGAGTTCCAGCTGCGCGTCGAGCGCGGCGAGACGGTCGTGGTCGGCGTCAATCGCTTCAGCGACGGGCGTGAGCCGCCCGAGGTCCCAACGCCTGATTATTCGACGCTCGAGCGAGAGCAGATCGCTCGCGTGCGCGACGCGCGCGCGCGTCGGGACAACGACGCGGTGGCGGGAAGCCTCGCTCGCCTTCGATCGAACGCGTCGTGCTACGGCGAAGTGCGTTCCGGCGCGCGACCGGAGCTCATGCCCTTGATCGTCGACGCCGTGCGTCGGCGCGCTACCGTTGGCGAGATCGCCAGTACACTCGCTGACGTGTGGGGTAAGTACCAGCCTCGTTAAGCAGGCTGACATCGGTGACGTGTCGTCCAACGTCATCGTCAGGTAGACGTGCGAGCTTCGTTTTCGAGGCTCCTGCTCGCCTGTTTATCCCACCTCTGGAGGCCATGTGAAGTACCGCATTCTCGCGGCTGCTGCCGCCAGCGTCGCGCTCTCTGCGTCGACTGCCGCGGCGCAAGTCTGTCAGGGAGATCTCTCGTTTCGCGGCAGCCCCGTGCACGTCGCTGGAGCACTCGGCGTTTCTAACAACACGACCGCGTTTGGCGGCGGAGCAGAGTTCGGCCACCCTCAAGGATTCTTCGGCGGCGGCTCGCTCGGGATGCTCAACTTCAGCCAATTGAATGGCACGGGATTGGTTCTTGGCGGTGGACTCGGATATTCGATGCCGCTTGCCGACCGGAGCCCGTGGCAAATCTGTCCCGGCGGCACGCTCAGTCTCGATTTCGGTCCGTCGCCGAATGTCGGCGGCACTACGATACACTACTCTCAGCAGACCTTCACGCTCGGCGCATCGATCGGACGGGCCTTGCCTTTGAGCAAGAGCGTAACGCTGCTGCCCTTTGGCTCGGCGGCGCTCGGCCACACGGTTGCTCACGTCAACGTCTCCGGCCTCGGTGGGGGATCGGGCTCCGACTCCTATCTGCTGCTCGGGTTCGGCGCCGGTTTCCAGTTCTCGCCGTCTCTCGTGCTGCGTCCGCAGCTCAGTCTCGCGGCGGGCGCCGATCTGGTGGACGACACGGTGTTCAGCCTTGGCGTGACGTTCGCGCTGCCCCGTTAGGCAACGCGAATACTTCAACGGAACAGGGGCGGAGGGCGCCGATCGCGGCGTCCTCCGCTCTTTTGTTGACTTGTAGCAGTCCGCGCCGCAGGCTAGCTTTCGAACTCCGCCTGCCCGCACTTAAGTTACGGCCGAATGCCAACTTACGAATTCCGTTGTCCGGACGGTCACGAGTTCGAGAAGTTCTACCGAAAGATCAGCGATGCGCAGTCGGAGTTGCCGTGTCCCGAATGCGGCAAGCCGTCGATGCGCATTGTCTCAGGTGGAGCTGGGCTGCTTTTCAAGGGCTCAGGCTTCTATCTCACCGATTACGGTAAGAACGCGCACCGCAAAGCCTCGCCGGCGTCGAGCGGCAGCGATTCGACAGGGTCGGGCGATTCGAAGAGTAGTGACGGCTCGAGTGGTTCATCGAGTGAATCGAAGGGCGGAGAGTCGAAGCCAACTGACTCGAAGCCTGCCGAAGCAAAGACGTCCAGCGAATCGAAGCCAGCCAAGAAGCCATCCTCGTCAGGCACTCCGAAGTCCGAGACCTAATGACCGCTACCGACCTTCTGCGCGCCGAGCTTACGCGAGCGGCGCGGTCGCTCGGTGCGCCTGAGAACGTCGAGCCCGCGATCGAGCGTCCGCGCGATCCTGCGTTCGGCGATTGGGCGACGAACCTGGCACTCGTGCTGGCGAAGCCGATGCACACGAAGCCACGTGATCTGGCGCAGGC
>DATBBP010000196.1:0-3079 GCA_036270935.1 Gemmatimonadaceae bacterium | reverse complement strand
ACCCGGAGCCTGTCGCTGGCGGCTTGATGCTCGCATTCGCCACGGTGGGGCTCGTCGTGAATGTCATCGCCGTCTACATCCTGCACGGCGTGAATCGTGAGAGCCTCAACGTCCGAGGCGCCTATCTACATGTTCTCGGCGATCTCCTCGCCTCCGGTGGGACGATCGTTGCCGCCGTGCTCGTGCGCACAACGGGCTGGATCGTAGCCGACCCGATTGCGTCACTTCTGAGCACGGTGCTGATCATTGCCAGCGCCTGGCGACTCGTTCGCGAGGCAGTCGACGTGCTTCTGGAGGCAGCACCGCCGCACATCGCGCTCGAAGCGGTGCGATCACGGCTCCAGTCGCTACCGGGCGTCGAATCCGTTCACGATCTGCATGTCTGGACGGTGACGTCCGGCGTCGTCGCGATGAGCGTGCACGCCATCGTCAGGCAGCCGGAGCATCATCAGGATGTGCTCGAGCGCGCGCACGACCTGCTTCAGGAAATGGGCATCCAGCACGTAACGGTGCAGCTGGAGCGTCACGAGATGTACGAACGCGAATTGCACCTGCATCCGTGACCTGAGTCGCGCGCAGTGCGTCGGTGGCAGGGAACATTTGCCGCCATGGACACCATAAAACTCTTCCGAGTCGAGAAGTTGCGTCGTGCCGTCCGCGTCGTCCTCACGGACGGCCGGCGACTCGATGGTGACGTGTTCCTGGCAGAGCGCACGAGGATACGGGCCGAGCCCCAGGAGCCGATCGATCTGCTGAACGAGGACGCGCCGTTCTTCCCGTTCTATCTCAGCGAACAGGAGCTCCTCCTCGTCGCGAAGAGCCAGGTGACCCGCGTCGAGACGGCCGCGCCGGAGGGTGATCCTTCGGCCGATATGCCCGACGGCGCGATGGCTGTTGAGATTACGCTCATCGACGGGTCTACGATTAGCGGATTCGTACCGCTCGAAAAGCGCGGCGAGCAGACTCGGCTCCTCGACTTCCTGAACGGCTACGTCAAGCGATTCATGCCGGTCTTCTGGGGCGAGCAGGT
Organism: Gemmatimonadaceae bacterium; assembly: GCA_036270935.1. Classification (GTDB taxonomy): domain Bacteria; phylum Gemmatimonadota; class Gemmatimonadetes; order Gemmatimonadales; family Gemmatimonadaceae; genus AG2. Next base: position 2,049 of record DATBBP010000196.1, on the reverse strand, counting down.
TTGCCTCGTGAATCGGCTCCTCATCGCGACCGTGAGCCAACTGACCTGACATGCCTCAACTCGACCGTCTGCTTTCGGCAGTGATCAGCAACAAGGCGGACGCCCTCACGCTCGACGAGGGCGATCCGGCCAAGCTCGAGCTTCAGGGCGCAACGCGCGCCGTGACGAAGTCGCCGCTCACCGCGCAGCAGGTCATTGGACTATTGAAGGAGATCGCGCCGCCTGACGCCGGTCGGCAACTCGATAGCACGAAGGCCGCGACCTTCACGTATATGTTCGGCGAGGGTGCGTTCGCGGTGCGAGCGGCGCAAGAGGGCGGCAAGTGGCGCGCGCGCATAACGCCGGGGAACGGCGTGCCCAGCGCCGAGGCGGACGGCGGCTTCGATCCGCTGGCAGGTCTGCAAAGCTCTGCCTCGTTGTTTACACCGGTGGAGGCGGCGCCGCGCGTCGGTTCGCGGCCGACTCCCGCCGCGGCACGGCCGGCAGCGGCGATGCCGACGCCAAACGCCGCGACGCCTAACGTGGTTCGGCCCAGCGCACCGCCAATGGCAAAGGTACCGACGTCGGCGCGTCCCGCGACTCCGCCGCCTGCGCCGTCAGCGCCGGCCGAGAACGGGACGGGCGGAGTTGGCTCGCTCGAGCACGTTAACGATTTCGAGGGTAGCGAGGAAGCACGAGCCACGATCGATCAGCTCCTGCGCACAACCGTCGAGCGGGGCGCGTCGGACCTGCACCTTCGGTGTGGCGAGCCGCCAATCATTCGCTTGCACGGCGAGATGCATCGTCTCGAGGGGTGGAGTACGCTCGAGAACACGCCTCTCGAGGGCATGCTCCGCTCGATCATGCCGGAGCGCAATCGCATCGAGTTCGGCGACACGAACGATACCGATTACGCTTACGAGATCGCCGGTTGCGCGCGCTTTCGCGCGAATGCCTTGCGCGATCGAATGGGAGTGGCCGCCGTATTCCGGCAGATTCCGTCACAGGTCGTGACCGTCGATCAGATGCAGATCACGCCAGAGGTCCAGCAGCTCTGCTATCTGACGAAGGGCTTGGTACTCGTGACTGGTCCTACCGGGTCAGGCAAATCAACCACGCTCTGCGCGCTCATGGACATGGTCAATCGGGTCCGCAACGATCACGTCATCACGATCGAGGACCCGATCGAGTTCGTGCACCCGAACAAGAACTGCATCATCACGCAGCGGCAGGTCGGGGTTCACACGAAGTCGTTCAAGAGCGCGCTGCGCGCCGCGCTGCGTGAGGACCCGGACATCGTTCTCGTCGGCGAGCTGCGCGATCTGGAAACAGTGTCGATCGCGATCGAGACGGCAGAGACGGGGCACCTTGTTTTCGGTACGCTGCATACGACGACGGCGGCCGGTACGATCGACCGCATCATCGACCAGTTTCCCGCCGATCGGCAGGAGCAGATTCGGATCATGCTCTCCGACTCGCTCAAGGGCGTGATCTCGCAGACGTTATGCAAGAAAATCGGCGGCGGACGCGTGGCCGCGCGCGAGATTCTGCTGTCGATCCCCGCCGTCGCGAATCTCATTCGTGAGGCGAAGACGTTTCAAATTCACTCAATCATGCAGACGTCGCGCCGGCTCGGCATGGTGACGCTGAACGATGCGCTGATTGAGCACGTCGATGGCGGCCGCGTCGAGCCGAAGGAAGCCTACATGAAGGCGGTCGACAAGCTGAACTTCATGGCGATGCTCAAGCAGCGCGGTCTCGACGTGTCGTTCGCGGAGTCCGATCTCGCGAGTCAGGGACAGGGCAAGTCAAACGAAACGCCCGCGTCGAAGCCTGCCGTGAAGGCGGCCGCGAAGCGGTAGGCGCGTGGCGCGTGGCGCGTGGAGCGTGAGTGCGGGCGCGCGAATGCGGGCACTAGGTCGGATTCCCTAGCACCTAGCACCTAACACCTAGCACCTCAGTTATGTGATTCGGCTGGCTTCGTCGCTGTCGTTCGGCGCAAGCTCGATCGCATCGCCTTGCGATGACGTCTCCATTAGCTCGCCGCGACTCTTCTCGTATTCATCGCGC
>DATBBP010000195.1:0-3291 GCA_036270935.1 Gemmatimonadaceae bacterium | reverse complement strand
ATGGCTGCACATGGGCGCGTTCGGGCCAAAGAAGGTTCACCTCAATCCGGACGGCACGAATCCGCCACCGCCCTACGCCTACGAGGACAATCAGTCCACGCTTCTCGATCAAACGGATCTCGTCTTCCTCGATCCGGTCGGTACGGGATTCAGCCGCGCGGCGCGTCCGGAGCTGGGGCCGAAGTTCTGGGGACTCGACGAGGACATTCGCGCGGTCGGCGAGTTCGTGCGGCTATACCTCACGCGCTACGACCGTTGGGGCTCGCCGAAGTTCGTCGCCGGCGAGAGCTATGGGACAACGCGCGCCGCACACCTCAGCGGCTACCTCGCCGATCGCGGCATCGCGCTCAACGGCGTCGTGCTGATTTCGACAGTGCTCAACTTCGGCGCCTCAGCGATGGACGCTGGAAACGACCTCGGCTTCATCAACTTCCTGCCATCGTACGCAGCGACGGCCTGGTATCACAAGAAACTCCCGGCCGATCTGCAGAAGCTCACTGTTCAGCAGGTCGCCACGCAGGCGGAGAAGTGGGCGGAAACCGATTACGCGAATGCGCTCATGCGTGGCGCGCGCCTCCCCGACGCACAGCGTCACGCCACGGCCGAGCAGCTGGCGCGATACACGGGCACATCGACGACGTTCGCCGAAGAAAACGATCTCCGCATCACGCTCGGCCGCTTCAACCAGGAGCTTCTGCGCGACCAGCATCTGACGTCGGGTCGTCTCGACAGCCGGTTCACGACGTACGCAACGGACCAGGGCGCGGAACGCGGGCAGTTCGATCCGAGCGAAGCGTCCATTCGTAACTCGTTTTCACCGGTGATGAGCGAGTATGCTCGTCGCGAGCTCGGCTATCGAAACGAGGACGTCTACTACATCCTCGGCGGCGGCATCGGTCGCTGGCGATATCCGCAAAACAATGGGTACGCGAACGTCGTTCCGTCGCTCGAGCGCGCGTTCGCGAAGAACCCGGAGATGAAGCTGTACGTTGCCGAGGGCTACTATGACATGGCAACGCCATACTACGCTGTGGAGTACACGCTCGCCCACATGTCGGTGGACCCTCGCGTCCGTGCTGGCATCGTGACCGAGCGCTTCGAGGCTGGCCACATGGTGTACATCGACTCGCCATCCATGACCAAGATGCGCGAGGGGTTACGCCGGTTCATCGACAGCGCCTTGCCTCAGCCACAGCGGGCAGACCGATAGTAACGACTACGGGTGGTGTGACCCAACGCAGTGACCCGGCTTCGGTCCGCTCGTTAGTCTTCTAAGACTAGCCCCCAGGCCCCAGCCCCAAGACCCTATTATGGACGACAAGCAACTAGCCAAACTGGTGCGGCAGAACGCCGCCAAGGCCGAGAAGCTGGCCAAGGCACGCCAAAGCCGCCGGTATGACAAGACGCTGCCGCCGCCATCGGATGAGGAGTCGGATGTCGAGCGCGAGCACTTCTTCAAGGAAATGAAGCGCCGCGAGTTCTGAGTTCGGCGGGCAAAAAGCCACGATGCCTTGACGTTCGACAACAAGCGCTCCATTTTGTTGTCGAATGCCGAGGCATCGACGCGTTTAGAGGGGCGGGACCCTCCCGATGGATTCGAAAACTGAGCTCCTCCAGGGCACACTCGACCTACTGATTCTCAAGACCCTCGCCCTCGGTCCGCTCCATGGGTGGGGCATCTCGAAGCGCATCCGGCAGCTCTCTTCCGAGGTGCTACAGATCGGACAGGGGTCGCTCTACCCGGCTTTGTACCGGCTCGAGGATCGCGGGTGGGTCGACGCCGAGTGGGGCGTATCACCAGAAGGGCGGAAGGCGAAGTTCTATCGTCTCACCGCCGAAGGGCGGCGGCAGCTCGGCTCCGAAACGGAGAGTTGGCGCGTCTTTTCACTCGCGGTGAATCACGTCTTGCGCGCCACCTGACGACGGGCGGCAGGAGGTATCGTGCGTTGGCTCTCGCGACTTCGCCGCCGGCTGCGGCTCGTCCTCCATCGATCGACGCTCGAGCGCGAGATGGACGAGGAGATGCGCTTTCACCTCGAGATGGAAGCGGAGGAGCTGGCGCGATTCGGCGTCTCCGACGCGCAGCGAATGGCTCGTCGTCGTTTCGGCGGCGTCGCGCGGTACCAGGATGAGGCTCGCGATGCCCGCGGAGGGTCTTGGCTCGAGGCACTGAGGCAAGACGCTCGTTATGCGCTACGGGTATTCGGCCGCGGACGGAGCTTCGTCGCCGTATCCGTTCTGACGCTGGCGTTGGGCGTCGGCGCCAACACAGCGATCTTCAGTGTCGTGCGCGGCGTGCTGCTCCGTCATCTGCCTTACGCCGAACCCGATCGACTGATGGCTATCGAATCGGTCATTGGCGGCTCGCCGACGGCTGCCTCACCGCCCGATTTTCTCGATTGGCGCGCGCAGACCAAGTCGTTCTCCAGTCTTGCCGCGTACTACTCGAGCACGACGGCGCTTACGGGAACGGGCGAAGCCGAGCGTCTCGATCAAGCGCGCGTCTCGGCCAACTTCTTCGACGTCATTGGCGTTAGGCCGGAACACGGCCGTGGGTTCAGGGCTGGTGAAGACGACATCTCCGCACCTCGTGTTGTCGTCTTGAGTGACGGCCTGTGGCGCCGGCGATTCGGCGCGGACGAGTCGCTCATCGGACGCACGATCCTTCTCGACGACTTTCCGACGACCATCATCGGTATCGCGCCGCCGGAGCTTCGCATGCCGGCCGGTGTCGATCTTTGGATGACGACGCGCTTCGAGGCGCGCGACGTAGCTTCCTCGTCGCGCGGAGCACGCTGGATTCAGGTCGTGGCGCGGCTGGCGCCCGGGGCGACACTCGCGAGCGCGCGCAGCGAGATGAACACGATCGCCGCACGGCTCGCCCGGCTCGACCCACAGCACGACGTCGGTGTGACGACCCGCGTGACGCCCCTGCAGGAAGACATCGTTGGCAGCGTTCGGACGCCGTTGCTCATTCTCCTCGGCGCCGTGGGATTCGTGATGCTCATCGCGTGTGTGAATATCGCCAGTCTGTCCCTGGGGCGAATGGCGGCGCGGGAGACTGAGCTCGCCGTGCGTGTCGCGTTAGGCGCCGGCCGACAACGCATTGCTCGGCAAATCCTCACCGAAAGTGTCGTGCTCGCGTTTTGCGGCGGCCTTGTCGGCTTCGCACTCGCCGTGCTCGGCACTCGTGCGCTCGTGGCGCTCGCGCCGGGGGAACTCCCTCTTTTGCACGCAGTTCGGCTCGATGGCGTGATCTTCTCCTTTGCACTCGGGCTCACAGTCATCAGT
>DATBBP010000194.1:0-1593 GCA_036270935.1 Gemmatimonadaceae bacterium | reverse complement strand
CCGCTCCAAAATCGAGGGTGAGGGTTACGCAGACGGCGACCGCTCGAAGACACGACAGTCATCGCGGAGCACTCGTGCTTCGCACGAGTGATGAGTCCGAGCTGGATCGAGCGCTACTTACTCGAGTCCAGGGCGGGGACCGTGATGCGTTTGGTGAGATTGTCGAACGGTACCTTTCCCGAGCCATGGCTCTGGCGATGCGGCTGCTGCGGCATCGAGAAGATGCCGAAGACCTGGTTCAGGACGCCTTTCTCTCGGCGCTTCAGCACATCGACAGCTTCGACGTTGGACGACCATTCTGGCCGTGGCTCTCGCGAATCATCGTGAATCGCGGCCTCGACATCTCGGCGTCACGGACTGCCAAAGCGGTCGATACGCTTGCCGAGGAAGTCAGCGATTCCCGACCGACGCCCGCCGAGTTCGCAGAGCGTGTCGAGATCAGAGAGGAGTTTCGTCGCACCCTTGCGGAACTGCCGGAGCGTCGACGGCTGGTGGTGCAGCTCTTCGAAGTGGACGGCTTTTCCGTCGCGGAGATCGCCAAGCTGCTGGATTCATCGCCGGCGACCATTCGTTGGCATTTGCACATGGGGCGACGCCAGTTGAGGAATGCATTGGCGCCGTACCGTAGAGGTTGAGTGATGAGACGTAACGATTTGTTTTCGGATCGCGAGCTGGGACGAGCACTGCGACGTCTCGATCCGCCGGTGCCTACCTCGGCGCAGATGGCTGGCCTGGCGCGGCGGATCGTGCAGCGAGCAACGCCCATCCTCGATGCGCGGCGCCGCGGCAAGTTGAGCTGGTGGGAGTATGCCGCGGCCTGGGCAGGCACTCTGTTACCGCTCGGTGCGGCGGCAGCGCTGGTCGCGAGTGTCACTCTGTTTTGGAGCTCGACGAGCCGGGCGCAAGTGCGCGCGCACCCCGTTGAGCGGACGGCTTTGCTGCGAGTGATCACCAACCAGGCGCCGTCGCGGGATCTGGTCGACTTTTTACTTGATGCACCGGCCGCCGATCGCGCGGATGCCTCACCGCGTGGGAGAAGCCGTTGATGGCCGGGTCCGGGAAGTTCGCCATATCGGCGCGAATACTGGCAGCGGTTGTCATCATCGCGATCATCGGCGCGAGCGTCGTCGCCGGTGTTGCGATTGACCGGGTGTTGCTCCGCCGTCAGCCGGCACCGGGGATGTTCCCCGACACGGGCTTCCATCCGTTGTCTTCAGCGCTTCGCTCGCCGACGCTCGAAGAACGTCGACGACTTCGCGCCGAGTTGTCGCGCGAGCTCGCGCTCACGCCGGCGCAGGATAGCGCGTTCGACGCCATCATGATGCAGCGGGCTGGGGAGTTCAGCGCGTTGCGTGAGGAGATTCGGCCGCGCGTCGAACGATTGGTGTCCGATGTCCGCAGCGACATGGAACAGGTGCTGACGCCGACACAGCGCGAGCGGTTCCGTCGCCTTCAGCTTCGCGATCGAGATGACGCGCGCCGCATGAGCAGCGCGCCCTAACGAGTCCAATCGAGAATGATTGCCATTTTTCGAGCGCCGCCGTCGACGCGTTCTCTGACATCGCTTGCCGCGTCCCTGATCGTTGTCGTGGG
>DATBBP010000193.1:0-4537 GCA_036270935.1 Gemmatimonadaceae bacterium | reverse complement strand
ACGATTCCCGCGAAAAAGCTGAGCGAGATCGCCCGCGAGCTTCCACCGTCTCCGGTGAAAATCGCTGCCGAAGGCGAGCAACGTGTCACGCTCGACTGCGGACGCTCGCATTTCAAAATTCTCGGTCTTCCACGTGATGAGTTCCCATCGTTCCCCGCCGTGCGCTTCAACGAGAGTTGGCGCATTCGCTCCGGCGAGCTGCAGAAGCTCATCTCGCACACGTCATTTGCCGTGTCCACCGAGGAGAGTCGTCCGATCTTGAATGGCGTGCTCTGGGAGCTCCGACCGGAGCACATGCGCATGGTCGCAACGAACGGACATCGCCTCGCGAAAATGGAGTTGTCGATCAAGACAGCCGCGGCACCATCGAGCGATCTGATCGTGCCCCCCAAGGCGCTGGAGCAAGTCCGCCGACTATTCCCCGAGGACGAAGAGCTCGAGATCGCGCGAGGTGAAAACCATCTCGGCTTCAGGTCACCTTTCACTTCCGTGTTCACGCGCCTCATCGAGGGACCGTATCCCCCGTACGACCAGGTCATCCCGCGCGATAACAATCGCATTGCGATCGCCGATCGCGCGTCGTTGATGAGCGCCTTACGACGCATGTCGGTGATCGCGTCGGATCAAACGCATCGCATTCGACTCTCGTTCAACACGGCGCTACTGCGCTTCAGCGTTCAAACGCCCGACCTCGGCGAGGCGACCGACGAGCTGCCGATTCGCTACAACGGCGATCCGCTCGACATCGGCTTCAACGCGAACTACTTGCTCGAGATTCTGCGATATATCCCGACAGAGGAAGTGAAGCTGACCTTCAAGGCCCCTGAGCGCGCGGCGACGCTCGAGCCAGAGGGCTGGTCGGACCCGGCGACGTATCTGTGCCTCGTTATGCCGTTGCGGTTGCTCGACTGAGTAGCGAGCGCCATCGGGAGCGCGCGCAACGCGCGCGACTTCAGATAGGCTTGTTGCGAGCGCCAACGAGCAACGGCCACGCGAGCGAACGAGCGAAGCGAGCGAGCAAGCGTGGCCTATAAGCCGGGTTCGGTAGGACGCTCGCGCGCCCTGACGGTCATTCCTCTCGGAGCACGATCGCCCGTGCCCTCTAGCAGCCTACCCGCAGCGTCTTGATCGAGGTGGGCACCTCTCGCTGCCTATTTGGCCTTGCTCCGGCTGGGGTTTACCCTGCCACGACTGTTGCCAGTCGCGCGGTGGGCCCTTACCCCACCATTTCACCCTTGCCCGTGATGAATTGCTTCACCACGTCGGCGGTGTGTTTTCTGTGGCACTGTCCGTCGCAACGCTCCGCAAAAGCGAGCCCTGCGCCCAGGCGTTACCTGGCAGCCTGCCCAATGGAGCCCGGACTTTCCTCGGCGAAAAGTGACAAGCACTTCTCGACGCGACCGTCCGGCCACGCACGCTCTCTCGCGACGCGCACCGAAAGCATCGCGAACGAAAGATAATCGTTGCATCAAATCGAATCCACTGCAATCCGAAGGAGCAATCGATTGCAGCCATCATCGTTAGGTTGGCAGGCGACGCGCGTGACGCCACGATGACTTCTTGTGGTTAGGATCGACCGCACTGCGAAACACCGAGGCCGCGTCATGCTCGATCCATCCGTCTACCCCGCCCTCGCTGCCGTCTCCACCGTGCTCACGCCCACGGAGCGCATCCGCGTCGATGCCGCGGGCGAAGGTTCATATCTCGCGCTGCATCGCGACTCCGTCGATGACGTCGTCAAGGATCTCAAGGCGAACCGCGCCGCCGCCGTCATTGTCTCTGTGGCGCGTTGCGATACGATTGCGCGTGCCGGTGTCGAACTGATGGTTCGCGAATTCCCACGCGTGCCGACAGTCGCGCTCCTTTCCCACGTCGAGCAAGGGACGCCGCGAACGATGCTGCTCCTCGGACAGAGCGGCATTCGACAGCTCGTCGATGTTCGCGAGGCCTCCGGTTGGCGCGAGCTGCGCACGCTCCTCATCGGTACGCAGGTCGACACCATGCAGCGGCACGCGTTGAGCCAGCTGGCGGTCGATCTGCAAGGCGCAAACAGCGATTGCTGGCGCTTCTTCGAGGCGCTATTCACCGCGCCGCCGCAGGTCGCCACCGTGAGAAGTCTTTCACGTTATCTGCTCGTCCTGCCCAGCACCTTGATGAGCAGATTCTTTCGAGCGAGACTTCCGGCGCCCAAACGGTATCTCGCGGTCGCGAGACTCGTGCGCGCCGCACGGCTCTTCGAGAATCCGGGGTTCTCGGTCGCGAACATCGCGAACCACCTGGACTATTCCTCGCCCCAGAGCTTCGGGCGGCACGTCCGCAGCGTGTTGGGCATGACCGCCGTGCAATTCCGCCGACACTACGACGGCGCGTCAATGCTGCTTCACTTCCGCGAATCGCTCATCCTTCCCTATGCGGACGAGCTGCGGCGCCTCAAGCCGCTGACAGCGATCGGGCAGGACCTCCGAGCTTCCCGCCCTGCCTAACGCCTCCCGGTCCTTCGTCGTCCCCGTTAGGCCGCGTCAGGACGGACGCTTCGCCCGCGCTCGCGGCGACGGTGAATCGCCCGGTAGAACGCCGCAGCCGTTCAGCGAGCAGCGCCAGCCCGCGCGACGTCTCAGCCAGGCCCTCGAGCGCGCGCGTCTGTCGCACTGCCGCATCCGAGGCATCGCGCGCCTGGGCGGCCGCCTCGTTTGACACGCCTTGAACGCCGTCCATCACGTCGGCGAGCTGCCGCATCGTCGAGCTCTGCTCACGAGAAACGGTCGTCACGTCCGCGATGACCTCAGCGATCCGGCCAATCCCGGTAAGTAGCTCGCTCAGCGCCGTGTTGGCCTCGCTCGCGATCTCACCGACACCGCGCACTTCGCTTTCGCCCTCCGTCATCGATTGCACGGCAGCCGAAATATTTTCTCGCACGTCCGCAATCGTGGTCGCGATCTCCTTCGCGGCACGACCGCTTTCCTCGGCCAGCTTCCGGACCTCTTCGGCCACCACCGCGAACCCCCGCCCGTGTTCTCCGGCTCGCGCTGCTTCGATTGCCGCATTCAACGCGAGCAGATTCGTCTGTCGGGCGATACGGGAAACGGCTTCGACGAAATCACCCACGCGTTCAGACGCCACGCCCAGGGTGCTCACCGTACCGGCCGCCGTGCGCACACGCTCTCCTATCGCGAGCAGCGTATCCGACGCACGCACAACGGAGTCCCGGCTCCGCTGCGCAGTCTCCACTAACCCAACGGCATCATGCTCGGCTTCCTCGGCGCGAACGCGAAGACGATCTGCCGCGGCCAGTATCTCAGCCGCGCGCTCTCGTCCGACGACAGCGTACGCGCGTTGCCGCTCGATCTGCGTAGTGAGGTTTTGCGCCGTCTCGGTGAAGCCGGTCCCGGCCGAGTTCAATCCGTGCGTCGCACCCGCCAGCTGCTCCGCGGCTGCCGCCACTTCCTCAGCCTCGCGCTGCATCGTCCCAATCAGGCCGCCAAGTTGCTCGAGCATGCGGTTGAAACTGCGCTGGAGAAACCCGAGCTCGTCGCTGAAGCGGCTCTCGGCGCGCGCCGAAAGATTCCCGAGCTCGGCGTCGCTGATGTGCTCGCGCGTATCGCGGATTCGTCGAATCAGCTTCGACGCAATCGGAATCGTTTGCCACGAAATGACCAGGAGCAAACCCGCCGCGGCGGCCGTCCACACCGGTCGCGTGACGACGTTCGGGTTCATCATCGTAAACAGCCAGCTCGAGGCGAGATAGGCGAGCGTCGAAAGAATCGCCGTGAATTGGCCTAACGAGCGGCCACGATCGAACGAGTAGGGCACCACAACCAAGAAATACAGCGTAGCCAGCGCCTCGTTGCCGAACGACATCACGACCGTGCTGACGAGAAGCACATCGAGCGTCGCGAACGCATAGCGGTGCCACGGGCGATGGGTCTCCGCCTTTGTCGTGAACCGCGTCATCAGGAAGTTCACCAGCAGGATCGCGAGCGTTACGCCAATCGCGACGGCGGGCTTGGCCTCGCTGACGTGGAGGAATGCGCCCGCAATCGCGCCGACGCCGATAATCGCCGTGGCTCGGAAGCGCCGGCGAGAGCCGAGGCGGAACGTTACGAGATCCTTCTGGTGCTCTTCGTCGTCGCGAAAGCGAAGTAAACGCTCGGGCTGCTGCTGCATCTCACGCTCGTGGTGATGGATCCCCCCGATTGGGACGCAGCCGAGCGACAGAAGTCACCGAGACGGTGGTCGTTACACGGAGACGGCGAGGATGTCTGATCCGGTCACGAGACTTATTACGCGCAGACCCTTGGCCTCCAGAGCTTCGCGGCCGCCCTCTTGGCGGTCTACCAACGCGAGCACCCCGAGAATCTCCCCGCCGCCGGCGCGAACCGCGTCGGCCGCCCGCAGTGCCGATCCGCCGGTCGTGATCACGTCCTCCACGATCGCCACTCGATCGCCGACGTTAAACGGACCTTCAATGAGCTTGCCCGTTCCGTGCGCTTTGGCTTCCTTCCGTACGGTGAATGCCCGAATTGGCGACGCGGTGTGC
>DATBBP010000192.1:0-5414 GCA_036270935.1 Gemmatimonadaceae bacterium | reverse complement strand
CGCTCGCGAGCGCGCGCTTGGCACCTTCGTGAAGGAGATAGCCGCGCGAGCCGTCCATGGCGGAGTGATATCCGACGAGATCGGCGATGTCGGCATGGTCGAGGGATGTGCGCTCACCCGGCGGAACCGCGCCGTTGCGATACTTCTCGACCATCGCGATCGCACGACTCGCGAGATTCCCCCAACTGTTCGCCAACTCGGCCGTATAGCGCTCGTCGAAGCGCTCCCAGGAGAAATCGCCGTCGCCGTCGAACGGAATCTCGCGCAACAGAAAGTAGCGCAACGCGTCCGGTCCATGCCGGTCGATCGCCTCACCTAACGAGAACGCGACGCCCGCCGATTTGCTGAACCGGTCGCCGCCGAAGCTCATGAAGCCGTGCGCCCACACCTGCTGCGGCAGCTCCACCTCCGCCGCCTGCAACATCGCCGGCCAGACGATGCAATGAAGACGCGTGATGTCCTTTCCAATGACGTGCAGCTGCGCCGGCCACCGGTCACGATATTGTTTGTCGGGGAACCCGGTGGCGGTCAAGTAGTTAGGCAATGCGTCGAACCACACCCAGGTTCCCTGCTCCTCGCCGGTGCCCGACAGAAGCGGGAAGGGGATCGCCCAGCTCAGGCGCGACCGCGTGATCGAGATGTCCTCGAGCCCCTGTGTGAGCAGCGCGAGCATCTCGTTGCGGCGCGATTCCGGCCTGAGAAAATCCGGCCGATCGTCGAAGAGTCGCTCGAGAAAGCCCTGGTATCGCGTCAGGCGAAAGAACCAGTTGCGCTCCTCCGTCCACTGTAGCTCGCGCGTGGGGTGCAGCTCGCAGCGACCATTCACGATCTCGCTCTCGCGCTTGAACAACTCGCAGCCAACGCAGTACCAGCCCTCGTACGTTTTCTCGTAGAAGTCGTCGGGATTCTTCTCGTGAATCCGCTCGATGAGCGCTTTCACACCGCGTTTGTGCGCCGGATCGGTCGTCCGAATGAACTGATCGTTGGAGATGCACAGCCGTCGCCACACGTCCTCGAACGTGGCGGCGACGCGATCGACGAACGCCTGCGGCGACACGCCTCGCTCCTCGGCGGCCTGACGCACTTTCTGGCCGTGCTCGTCCATTCCCATGAGGAAATGCACATCATCGCCGGCCAGACGGCGATACCGAGCGATGGCATCGGCTCCGATCTTCTCGAGCGCGTGACCGAGATGTGGATCGCCGTTCGCGTAATCGATTGCCGTCGTGAGATAGAATTTTGCCAAGAGCTGTCCTGTCGGTGCAGTTGCCTAACGCTTCACCAAGAGCACGTCAGGCTTCCGGCGGTGCGGTTCCACCATCACCGCCGCCACCGTTCGTCTCACCGCGCTCGCGGCCGGCGCGGTTGCGACGCCCACCACGGCGTCCGCGCCGCCGGTGCGGCTTGTGCGGCGCTTCGGCCGCCGCGGCATCGCCATTCGTGGGAGTCTTCGCGATCTCCGATGGCGCCGCTGTCTCGGTCCGTGGCGCTTCCTCGATGATGTCAATCGCCGAGGTCAACTCACTCTCCTCTTCGACTTCTGGGCGCACGTCGACTGCCTCGTATTCATCCGTTACCGTCGAGAGGACCAGTGGTCCGGCACCAGCCGCCTCGAGCTCGACGCGCAGCTCTTCGAGCGGTAGTACGCGGACCTCGCCGTCCACTCCGCGCAGCGTAACGCGTTCGCGAAAGATATCGTTGGCGACAATCTTCTCTTCGCCGCGCCGCGTCCGAATGGTTTTGCCCTCCTTCGGAAAGCGCTTGCGCTGGTGTACGTAGAACTCGTGCTCGTAGCGTAGGCAGCACATCAGCCGGCCGCACGCACCCGAGATCTGCGACGGATTCAGTGACAGCCGCTGATCCTTCGCAACACCGAGGTTCACCGGCCGCAGCTCGGGCAGCCACGAGCTGGAGCAGTACTGTCGGCCGCAGCGACCGATCCCGTCCAGACGCTTGGCCTCATCGCGGACGCCGATCTGCTTCAGCTCGATGCGTGTCCTGAACATCGCCGCGAGCTCGCGTACGAGATTTCTAAAGTCGACGCGCTTCTCGGCGGTGAAATAGAACGTGAGCTTCTTGCGATCCCACTGCCACTCGGCGTCGGAGATCTTCATTACGAGCTGATTCGCTTTCACCCTCTCCATCGCCTTGCGACGCGCGTCCTCGTCCTGCGCCCGAACCTCGGTAAAGCGACGGACGTCGTCCGCCGAGGCAACCCGTCGCACCTTCTTGGCCGGTGCTGCATCGCCGAGTCCGTGAGCCGCGCCGGCACTGCGTTTCGCCGCCAGCTCACCAACGGAGTGCACTCGACCGAGGTCCTCTCCTCGATCTGCATCGACGATGACCGGCGCGGTGGGCGCCAGTGACTCGTCAGCCTCCCAGAGGAAGAACTCCTTGCGATTGCCTTTGAACGCAACTTCGATGAGATGTGACATTCGTTCGTAGAGTAGGAGGGTTGAGGCGAGGCGGTACGCGTGAACGATTCGCGTCCCTACTCCACGAATTGGCCGAGGCGCTGGAACTTCTCGCGCCGGCGCCTAACGAGCTTGTCCGGCTTGAAGCGACGGAGCTCATCGAGGTGGCGACAGAGCGCATCCTGGACCGATTTCGCCGTCGCCTCGTGATCCGCGTGGGCGCCGCCGAGCGGCTCGGGAATGATTTCGTCGATGACGCGCAACTCGTATAGATCGGGCGCGGTGATCTTGAGCGCCGACGCCGCCCGCTCACGCATCTCGGGACTCTTGCCGTCCTTCCAGAGAATGGCAGCGCACCCTTCGACCGTGATCACCGAGTAGACGGAGTTCTCGAGCATCATCACGCGGTCGGCGACGCCAAGCGCCAGCGCGCCTCCCGATCCGCCTTCACCAATGACCGTCGCAATGATGGGCACTTCGAGTCTGCTCATCTCGAACAGATTTCTCGCGATGGCTTCCGATTGCCCACGCTCTTCGGCGCCGAGCCCAGCCCACGCTCCCGGCGTATCGATGAATGTCAACACGGGGACGTGGAACTTCTCGGCGAGCTTCATCAGGCGAAGCGCCTTGCGATAGCCCTCGGGATGCGGCATTCCGAAATTACGGCGCAGATTCTCCTTCGTATCACGGCCCCGCTGATGGCCGATGACCATCACGGTCTCGCCGTCGAGACGCGCCCAGCCGCCGATGATGGCCGCGTCCTCGCGAAAGAGCCGGTCGCCGTGCAGCTCGACGAAGTCGGTGAAGCACAGGCGAATGTAGTCATCCGCGAGCGGCCGCTTGTTGCTCCGCGCCACTTGAACGCGCTGGAGCGGCGTGAGATTCTTGTAAATCTCTTCGCGAAGCTCGGTAAGCTTCTTCTCGAGCGGCGCGATCTCCTCGGTGACGTTCAGCTGCTGGTCCCCGGCGAGCCGTTTGAGCTCATCGATCTGTTTCTCGAGCTCGGCCAGTGGCTTTTCGAAGTCCAAAGTCGCTGTCGCCATCCAGAGTCCTCTCGCTCCTCACGCCCCACGGACGAGGCGGACGCGCTCACTGCCGAGCAACGCCCGCAACTCGTTCAGCGCCGACTGCGTTGCCGCGAGCTTGAGCGATCGCGATCGCAAACGCGCCCGTCCGCCATTGCCATCACTCCACTGCACCTCGAGCGACGGCGCGCTCGATTGCGACGTCGAATGGGCCTCTATCACCGCGCGGACGTCCCGCATCACGTCCGCGGCCAATCCATCGCCCAAGGTCAGATCGAGCGCCACCGCCACCTGCCCGCTGAGCCGCAGCTCCGCGAAGGGGCTCACCGATTCAACAATGAACGTCGGGTTCTCCGCGTCCTGGTCCCGACGCGAATAACCGCCCTTCAGTAATACCGGAACATCCGTCCGGATGCGCTCGGAGAGTAGCCCCCACGCCTCCGGGAACACCAGTACCTCGGAAGATCCCGAAAAATCCTCAACTGTCAACCGCGCAAACTCGGCGCCGGACCGTTTGCTGATCTGCCTTTTGATGGCCGTGACGACCACGCCAAGTGCAATTTGCTGGTCATTCCAGCGTCCGAGATCGGCCACGTTGTGCGTCGCGAACAACTCACACTCGAGCCGGAACGGTTCGAGGGGGTGTCCCGATATGTAGAAGCCGAGGATCTCCTTCTCCTTCGTGAGCCGCTCCGAATCCGAGAGGGGAGCGATGTTCGGCAGTGTGCGATTCGCGAGGCCGTTGCTCGCGCCGAGCTCCGAGTCACTTCCGAACAGAGAGACCTGTCCGGCGGCGCGCTCCTCTTGCTTGAGCGAGGCTTCCTGAAGCGCGCTATCGAGCACCGCCCAGTACTGAGCCCGGTGACCGCCCACGTTGTCGAGCGCACCCGACGCAATCAGCGCCTCGAAGACTCGCCGGTTGCACAAACGCAAATCGACGCGTTCACACAACTCGAAGATCGAGGTGAACGGTCCCTTCTCACGGCGCGCGGAGAGAATCGAATCGATTGCCGAGCGGCCGACATTGCGGATCGCACCAAGGCCGAATCGAATGCGCTTGTCGCCAACGACGGTGAACTTGTAACCCGATTCGTTGACGTCTGGCGGAAGCACGTCGAGGTCGAGCTCCCTCGCTTCGTTGATGAACTTCACGACACTGTCCGTGTCGCCAATCGACGAGGAGAGCAGCGCCGCCATGAACTCGGCCGGATGGTGCGCCTTGAGCCATGCGGTCTGATACGAGAGAACCGAGTATGCGACAGAGTGCGATTTATTGAAGCCGTAACGGCCGAACGTCTCGATCTGTCCCGCGAGCTCCTCGATGACATTGCGATCGTAACCGCGCGCCACCGACTTCTCGATGAACTTGCCGAGCTCCTGCCGAATGAGCTCCGCGTCTTTCTTGCCGACCGCCTTGCGCAGGACATCGGCTTCGGCCAGTGAGATCCCAGCCAGGATCTGCGCGATACGCATGACCTGCTCCTGGTAGGTGATGACGCCGTACGTCGGCGACAGCACCTCCTCGAGCTCGGGCAACGCATATGCTACCGGCTCCTCGCCACGCTTGCGACGCTGGTAGACGCGATGCATCCCGGCGTCGAGCGGGCCGGGGCGCATCAGCGCGTTCGACGCAACGAGATCGTCGAACCGGTCGCAGCGGATACTCCGCAACATGTCTGTCGCGAGCGGCGACTCGAACTGAAACACGCCGGTTGTGCGCCCGGCGCGAAGCATCTGATAGACTTTGGGATCGTCGAGCGGAACCGTATCGATGTCGAGTCGGGTCGTGGTGCGCTCGTCGATCGACTTCACGGCGTCATGGATGACCGTGAGCGTCGTTAGGCCGAGGAAGTCCATCTTGAGCATCCCGGCCTTCTCGAGGCAATTCATGTCGTACTGGCTCACGACGACGGTTTCGTCATTGATGTCGCCGTCGCGCATCGAGCCGGAGCCTTTCGACGCCTGGGTGCAGATC
>DATBBP010000191.1:0-17463 GCA_036270935.1 Gemmatimonadaceae bacterium | reverse complement strand
GGTAAAAGCTATACTGAGTCGCACACACGAGAACCGAAAAACAATGCCTCTTGCCATTCCTAGCGGCGCCCCGATGCTGTTCATCCGCCGGTCCGCGTATGAACGCTCAGCTCTAAGCCGGGCCGCGATCGATGAACGCCTTGGGCTTACGTCGGACGAGTTCCGCGTCGAAGGAACGCTTGTCGCGATCGGACCGATTTCGGCCGAGGACTCCCTGATCGACATCGTTTCGGAGCTAGAGGCGAGCGGCTTGAGCTACTTCGACGACTTTTTCGAGCTGTCTGGCAACTGGCCAGAGTGGCTGAAGCTCCTCGCTAACGCGAGCTGATCAACGCGTTAGGCTTTCTTGCTTCCGTGCTTGGTGGGCTCGTCTAACGCTGCTTGGGAAGTGAGCGGCCCGCGGCGCAGGAGGCCATGCCAGCCACACTCATAGCACCAACTCGTGCGAAACCACGGCGTCAGCGTATTCCAGCCGCGCGATTTCACCCGGAGCGTGACGGCGTCACAGTTCGGGCACCGGTCACCCTCGGGCAAAATGAAGAAAAAAACGACCGTCGCCGCGATGAAACGCAGGATAAAGAAGCCAACGAAGATGAAGGCAAAGATGACCGCGTCCGACATCGTGGCCGCCTCCTGACTGCTATAGCCGCTGTTCCACCTGGAGCCACGGCTCCACGTAGGCCAGATCACCCTCGATCCTCTCGATGATCACTTCGGTTCCCTCATCGACCGAGCCGTCGTCGAGACTGCGCGCGCGCAGAGTGCGTTGTTCCGAGCCGACATCGAAGGCAATACGGCCCTCACTGCCTGAGGTTATCGAAGCCACGACTCTCGCTACATGACCTTGAAGTACGTAGCGCTCGTCATCGATATCGTGCTCGACCGGCATCGACGCGGATTTCGCAACTAGCCATCTAGTCAGGAAACTCGCGGTCAGACCAATCGCGATCGCACCGAGGAAGGCGCCTCCAGCCGAGAGCACGCGAGACAGCGAGTAGCCTCCTGCGCCGAAGCCAACAGCGAACGCGGCGACAAGCGGCAGCCATGTCCGCATGGCGCTCTCTGAGGATGCCAGCGCAGACGTCGGTCGTCGCTCGATGCCGAAAAGCATGATTGCGACAGCAAGGAGGAGCCCGAGAATGAAGGCTCCGAGGTACACAGCAGTCATTTGCGCCCGTTAGGCACGGGAGTACGAAACACCTCGATCGCGAGATGCCGGTGTTTGGATGTGCACGAAGAAAGCCATACCCAGCCGATGGCTAAGATGTGAGGCTCACAGACTTTGTCGCTAGTGCTGTCTCGAGGAATTCACCGACGCGCCGTTCGGCGTAATACTCTGGCCGCCAAGGCGGTCCAGCAACGAATCCGACATGCCCGCCTCGTGCGGAGAACTCGATCGTGAGAAAGCGATTATCCCGAGCAACGGCACACACCTCATCCAAAACTTCTGCTGGCAGGAACGGATCGTCCCTGGCGTTCAGTAAAAGCGTCGGCCGGCGAATGCCGGAGAGGTAAGGCAACGAGCTCGATTGCGCGTAGTAATCGTGTGCATCGCGAAAGCCATGGATCGGTCCGGTCACGATCTCGTCGAAGTCGTATAGCGTGCGCGCGCGGAGCACGGACTCGATATCGAACAGCCCCGGAAACCGACTGAGCTTTTCTGCAGCTTTTCGCTTGAGCGTCTTGAGAAAGTGACGTTCGTAAACGCGCGAAAAGCCTCGCGAGATGTGCCTCGAACCGCGCTCGAGGTCGAACGGTACGGAGATGGCAGCCGCGGCATGAATCGCCTGAGGAAGCGAATCGCCGCGCTCGCCTAACCACTTGAGCAGTACATTTCCGCCGAGCGAAACGCCACAAAGAACGAGGCGCGCGTTCGGGAATTCACCGAGCACTCGCTCGACTGCAAACTCCAGATCGCCGGTCTCCCCGGAATGGTAGAATCTTGGAGCGCGATTGGGCTCGTCTCCACAGCCGCGGAAGACCAACATGTCGGCGCCCCAGTTTCGCTCGTGCGCGACGCGAAGCAGACCGCCTACATAGTGCGACCGTACACTGCCCTCGAGGCCGTGGAGGAGGAAGAGCCGAGGACGGTCGCGATCGGCATCGAGACGCAGAACGTCGACAAAGTCGCCGTCCGGCGTCGACCACCGTTCCATTCGTGTCGGAAGTGGAGGACGGCGGCGTGCGAACTTGCCCCAGAGAGTCTGTGCATGCGCACCAGGTACCCACCAGGCCGGGCGGTACGTATGTTCGCGGGGGCGGGGACGAAGATCGGACGGCACTGACGAGAAGCTAATCGATGGAAGTTCAGATTTTTGGCGTGAAGAAAAGCGCGGATACGAGAAAAGCGCTGCGCTTCTTTTCGGAGCGACGCGTGAAGACCCACTTCGTAGATTTCACGGAACGGCCTGCGTCTTTGTCGGAGTTGCGCCGATTCGCGCAGAAATACGGAATCGATGCGCTCGTCGATCGGGAATCGCGATCGTACGCGTCGCTCGGCATGCGCCACGCGACTCTTTCCGAGGAGCGCTGGCTCGAAAAGCTCGCTGAGGAGCCGCTATTGCTCCGAATGCCACTGGTGAGACTCATCGGTCCGGGTGCCAAGGGCCTCACGATCGGGCTCGCAGAGGACGAGTGGCGGCAATGGGCGGCTTCGTGAATCGGCGTCACCGACCAGGCGCCAAATACGTGGCGCTATGACTCAGCTTCAAGTCTCGAACGTCGCCGTCGAATTCGGCGCGACAACGGTATTTCGCGACGTCACTTTCACCGTATCGTCTGGCGAGCGCTGGGGCATCCTCGGACGGAACGGCACCGGAAAGACGACGCTCTTTCGACTGATTACTGGCGAGCTACAGCCAACGCGCGGAACGGTCGTTCGGCAAGCGACGCTGCGCATCTCACTCCTCGATCAGCATCGCGATTTCGGAGACGCGACGACAGTATGGGAAGCAGCGGCGGGCGGATTGGCAGACCTGCTCGCACTTGAACAGTCCCTCTTGGAGCAAGCGCATGCGTTGGCCGAAGACGCTTCAGAGGAAGCGTTAACGCGGTACGGACACGATCTCGAGCGCTTCGAGCGCGGAGGCGGTTATGAGGCTACGGCGCGCATCGACTCGGTTCTTCACGGCCTCGGCTTCGAGCCACAGGACGCGCGCTCGATGCTCGTCTCACAGTTGAGCGGCGGTGAGCGGGGGAGGTTGGGTCTCGCGCGCGAGCTCGTGCGCGGCGGGGACATTCTCCTTCTCGACGAGCCGACGAACCACCTCGACCTCGAGACGACGCGCTGGCTGGAGCAATTCCTTCGCGATTCGTCGACGACGGTGCTTCTCATCAGCCACGATCGGGCATTTCTTCAGAACGTCGCCGATCATGTATTGCACATCGAGGCACAGACCGCCACGTCATATGCCGGCGGATACGCGTCCTTTGTCACACAGCGCGACGAGCGGCGCCTGACACAGCACCGCTCCTTCGAGAAACAGCAGAAGACGATTTCGCACGAGCAGGATTACATCGCACGGAACATCGCGGGGCAGAACAGTCGGCAGGCAAAAGGCCGCAGAAAGCGGTTGACTCGATTGCCACGCCTCAGCGCACCGGTGTCAGATGACGACACGATGGCGATCCGCTTTGACGTCGCCCAGCGTGGAGGTGACCGCGTCACAATCGCCGAGAGGGCAACCATCGTCGTCAGGGATGCAGCGAGCGGGGTTAGGCGCACGCTTGTCGAAGCGTTCACGGGATCGTTGCGTCGTGGAGAGGTGCTCGGACTGGTCGGTCCGAACGGGGCCGGCAAATCAACTCTCCTCAGGGCACTCGTTGGGCAACACTCAGTGGAGTCGGGAGAGCTTCGAGTTGGCAGCGGCATCGACGTGGGCTACTACCGTCAAGATCTGTCGCAGGTGCCGCTCGAAAAGACGCTCTATGACATCATTGCCGATCTGCGACCGGCTTGGGAACGGCGACTCGTCCAGGGTCATCTGGGTCGGTTCGGTTTTTCTGGCGACGAGGTGCAGCGTCGCCCAGAAACACTCTCGGGAGGGGAACGCGCACGCGTTGCGCTGGCAATGCTGATGCTGTCGCGTTCAAACTTACTCATCCTCGACGAGCCGACGAATCATCTCGATGTTGAATCGATCGAAGAGCTGGAGGATGCCTTGGATCGGTACGACGGAACGGTGATTCTCGTGAGCCACGATCGAGAGCTTCTGCGCGGCCTCACGGAGAAGCTTTGGGTTTTGCATGAGCGTCACATCACCGAGTTCGATGGTGGATTTGCTGAGTGGGAGTTGGTGAGCGCGGAGCGAGAGCGCGCGGCGTCAGTGCGGGCGAGCGAGGAAGCGGCGTTACGCCGAGTTCATGAGCGTCAGCGTCTCGACCGCTCTCGTCGAGCAGAGTCCGGCGCGGCGGCGCGCACGAGTCGCGACGTGGCGCGCGAGCTCCGTCGGGCGCAGCGAGATCTCGATGAGATCGAGCGACGCATCGAGACGCTCGAAGAACAAATCGCCAAGGTTGGTGCCGAGTTGGAGAATCCGCAGCTGTACACCGACGCAAAAGGGCTCGGCGACGCGAAAGCGCTCGGCGCAACGCTAGAGCGAGCCAAACGAGAGCTGGACATCGCCCTCGAGCGATGGAGCGCAGCGACGGACGAAGTGGATGGGCTGAATCGCGAGCTCGCCGCGACCGAAACCTGAAGTACCAAGGGGTGCGTACGACGGCATGATGCTGGGTCCCCTGCTCCTCCTTCAGCTTGCGGTTACCGCTGCGCATCCGGATTCGACGTACAGCTCAGCGGCGCTGCGCTCGTTCATCGCCGAAGCGGCGGCGAACAACCGCGTGCCTCCTGCCGCCCTGCGCGCCTATCGCGCCCGCGTAGAGTCGGAGCTTGCGCTGATCGTGCGCGACACGCTTGGGCGAGAGCGCGCGGCACAGGTGGAGCAGCTCGCTATGAACGCCGCGTGGGAGCGCGGCCAGCGCTACGATCTGCGGGTCATCGGCTATCGCTCAGAATCGGTGGGCGTTCCCTACTCCGCGCTCTCGTTTGCGCGCAGCTGGACGATTCCGTATCTGTACGGAAATCGCCTCACGTTAGGCGTCGACTTTTCGCCTGCGGGCGGGCGGGCGCAGCGGTCGGACAGCACGAACAAGTCCCGTGTTCGAGCTGGCGACACGCTGCACGCGGTTCATCCGCTCGCGAGTGACCGCGAGCGGTACTATCGCTATTCGGGTGGAGATACGATCGCACTGCTGCGATCGCGCGAGCGAACGATTCCGATCGTCCGAGTGCACGTCACACCGGTGTTCGACTCCGCAACGAAAGAAGTACGTATCGGCGCGTTCGAGGGAGAGATCGACTTCGATGCGGTGCGACATCAAATCGTGCGGATGCGAGGGCAATTTGTCGCCAGTTCGGGCCCAAAGCGCAGCCGGCCGTTGCTCGCGCGACTGCCTGGAATCGTGGCCGTCGCGTACGTCGAGTACGTCAACGCGGAGGTCGATGGCCAGTACTGGCTGCCTGCCTTCCAGCGATCGGAATTTCAGGCGTCGATTGCGGCGTTAGGCGACCAGCGTTCGATCTTCAGGCTTGTATCGCGGTTCGCGGCCGTGGACGTCGATCAGGATCTCCGGGCGACCGCAACCGACAGCGCCGTGAACGTGGTCCTCGCCGCTGGCGATAAGACGCAGGGCATCAGACGCCGCCTGACGTTCGCGCCTGCGGACAGCGTGAGCCGATATCACGACTGGATTCAGCCGTTGGGCGCTGAGACTGCAAGCGTCAATGGCTCTGACTTCGATGATCTGTCCCCGGATGCCTGGCGCCGAACCGGTCCGCCGCGCGTCGACTTCAGCCCGACCAAGCTCGACGAGGTTTTTCGCTACGATCGCATCGAGGGTGCGTACACGGGGTTCGCGATCGGAGAGCGCTTTCGCGATGCCGCGCCCGGCCTAACGGCTCACGCGTACGGTGGCTGGGCCTGGAGCCAGCAGACGCCTCGTGGCGGCGCAACACTGACCTACGCGCGTGGCTCTTGGACGACGGCGGCGCGTACGGAGCGAGCACTCGCAAGCACGAATGATTTTACACCTCCCTTGGAGGGTGGAAGCAGCGCGTTCGGTGCCTTGTTCTTCGGCGTCGATGATCAGGATTACGTGGACCGGAGCACCGCGAACGTCAGCCTAACGCGAGCCATTGGCTCGGCGCACGACGCGCTCGTCACGCTCCAAGGCGGCGTCGCCGGCGATCGCTCCCAGCCAGCAATCCTCGATCGGTCCGCGCTCGGCGTGGGTCACTATCGACTGAATCGTGCGAGCGCGAACGGAAACTATGTATTCGGCTCGTCAACGATCGAGGTTCATCCCGATGTCACAGGCGTGTTCCTCGAACCAGGCGTAGGGCTCATCGCAAGCTATGAAGTAGCGAATGGTGAGCTGTCCTGGCAGCGGGCGGAGCTAATTTTGGCGGCCCGCCGAAACTTTAGCGATTTTGTAATTTCTGCGGTCGCCCAGGGAGGCGTCGTACAGGGGCGCGTCATCCCGCCTCAGGCCCTCTTCGAGCTCGGGGGCGAGAATGCGCTTCCCGGTTACGAGTACAAGCAGTTCGCTGGAGATCGAGCGGCGTCCGGCGGCTTTTTGGCGAGCTACGCGTTTCCCGTTTTACGCGGGCCCTGGCGCCTCATTCACTCATTGATGCTTCCGGGGCTGAGCCCCGGACTCGCGGCCGGACTGCAGAGTGGATGGACTGAGGCGTCGAGTTCATCGGTGCTAGCGTCGATTCAGCGACTCGATCCGAATGCTGCGCCAGGTTGCGCGGCTGTTGGGAACTGTCCACCGCTGCTCTCGGTGCCAACGAAGGGGATACGTGCAACAGTCGACCTTCGCGTCACGTTTTTCGGCGGCCTTATCGGGGTTGGCGTGGCACGCGCAGTGGACCATGCCGCGTCCTGGGGACTGGCCTTCCGATTCGGCCAGGAGTACTAGCAGGCGAGCTTCTTATCAGAATTCGCCAATGAAGCCAATCTCTGGCTCCAGTCGGAGTCCGTGTTTCTCCAGGACCTGCTTCTGAGCGATGGCGATCAGTTCGCGAACATCGCGTGCTGTCGCATGGCCGAGATTGACCATGATATTCGCGTGGATATGCGAGATCTGCGCATCCCCGACGCGGAATCCTTTGAGGCCGCACTGATCAATCAATCGGCCAGCTCCAACACCTTCGATCTTCTTGAACACCGAGCCGGCGCTCGGATGCCAGTCGAGCCACGGATGCTTGCCGCCACGCCAGCTCAAGTTCTCCTGCATGACTCGATGAAGAACCGCCGGATCGCCCTTAGTTAGGCGAAAAGTCACCGCGAGAACGATGTCGCGCCGGTGATGAAAGACGGTGTCGTCGTAGCCAAACTTCACGTAATCGGCCCCGACGGTGCGCCGCTCATTCTCTTGGCTGAGTATCTCGCAGGACTCGAAGACCTCGGCAATGAACATCGTGCGTTCGCGCGCGGGGGCGGGTGACAGAAAATGAAGGTTCTGCCAGACCGCTCCGCCAACAGTGCTCGGTATGCCGACGTAGTGCTCCAGTCCGGACCAGCCACGGCCGACGGTTTCCTGAATGAGATCCTTGACGACCGCACCGCTTTCGGTCCACAGCGTGCAATCGACGTCGTGTTCGAGGAAGGTGCAGTGACGGGCCGTGTTTCGAATGACCAGCCCGCGAAATCCCTTGTCGCCAATGAGAATGTTGGCGCCGAGACCGAGAACGAAGTACGGCACGTCGAGCTCGCGTGCAATGACCACCACGTTTGCAAGCTCGTCGGCCGTTGTAGCTTCGAAGTAGAGGTCGGCTGGTCCGCCAATCCGGAAGGTGGTGTACGGTGCGAGAACTTCGTCACGCCGCAAACGGGATGACGAACCGTTTCCGGATTGGGTTGCGATGTCGGCGCTCGCGGCAATGCGCTTGGCGACGCGGTCCAACCGATTACGAAGCAGTTCTTTGTCGCGTGCGTTGATCGCCGTCATCGATGAGCCAGACATGTCGAGGAAAGAAATAATGGGAGCACGCCTGACGCTACCGCACTGCATTTCGCTGCTCGCGTTCATGGCGCTCGCCACGCCGTTGTTCGGCCAGCGCGCGGAGCTGGAGCGGCGGATTCAGCGACAAGTGCTGCCGAACGGACTCGAGGTCATTGTCGTCGAGAATCGCGGTGTTCCGCTCGTGACGATTGAAGTGGACGTGCGAAACGGATCCTTCACGCAGGGTCCGCAGTTCGAGGGCCTCTCGCACCTCTACGAGCACATGTTCTTCAAGGCCAACACGGAATATCCCGAGCCCGATCAGTTTGTTGCGCGCGCATCGGAGCTCGGCGCGGTGTTCAATGGCCAGACGCGCGAGGAGATCGTCAACTATTACGTTACGCTCCCAGCCGACAGTCTCGAGGGCGGAATGCGCTTCCTCGCCGCGCCGCTCAAGGGCCCGCTCTTTCGACAAGACGAGCTAGAGCGCGAGCGCTCGGTGGTGATTGGCGAATACGATCGCAACGAATCGAGTCCCTTCTATCACTTCACGACCGCGATCGACAAAGCGCTATGGACAACAGCTTGGAGTCGCAAGAATCCACTCGGTGAGCGCGACGTGATTCTTCGCACGACGCCCGAGCAGATGCGCTTCATCCAGCAGCGTTACTACATCCCGAACAATTCGGCAATCGTTGTGACGGGAGACGTGGTGCCCGGGCGTGTCTTCGCGATCGCCAAGTCCGTGTTCGGCGATTGGAAACGCGGGCCGGATCCGTTCGCGGCAGATCCCATTCCGCCGGTCCCGCTGCTCCAACACACGAAGGGTGTGATCACTGTGCAGCCGGTCGGATCCGTTGTCGTTATGCTCAAATGGGAGGGGCCGAGCGCCGTTCAGGATCCCGCCTCGACGTATGCAGCGGATGTCTTTTCCGATGTTCTGAATCAGCCCGGCTCTCGCTTCCAGAAGCGACTCGTCGATAGCGGGCTGTTTCAGTCGATCGGGGTCAATTACTACACACTGAATCACACTGGTCCAATTACGATTGCTGGTGAGACGACGCCCGAGAAGCTGCGAGAGGCGCTCGTGGCTCTCGACGATGAAATCGGCAAGGTCATCGAGCCTAACTACTTCAGTCAGGAGGAGCTGGAGTTCACCAAGCAGCACCGGATCGTCGACGCGATGTTCCAGCTCGAGCGCGCGTCCGGCTTTGCGCATCAGCTGGGCTTCTGGTGGGCCGTGACAGGGCTCGACTACTTCTATAGTTACACCGACATGATGGCGAAGCAGACGCCGGAAGATCTGCGCAACTACGCAAAGAAGTACATCATCGGAAAGCCGCACGTCGTCGGCGTTCTCCTCTCGCCGGAAATGCGACAACACATTGGCCTCACGGAAGCAGAGCTTGCAACGCCGAGAGGCCAGCCATGATCGGATCAATCGCGTTCGCGATCGTCGCCGCTATCCTGATCGGTCAGCCGTTAGGTGCACAGTCATCGGCGGCACTTCCGTTCGCTACGGCAAGTGCGCTGACAGCCGCCGACACGTCGACCTCGGAGTTCGATGCCGACGGGATTCACGTCATTTTGCGCCGCAACAACGCGAGCGACGTGATCGCCGCCAATCTGTACCTGTTAGGTGGCGTCCAACAGTTGACGCCTGCGACCGAGGGCATCGAGGCATTCCTCCTCGCCGCGTCGGAGCGCGGAACCAAGCGCTATCCGAAGGATGCCCTACGCGTTGCGACGAACAAAACGGGCAGCGTCATCACCATCGAGCCCGAAGACGACTGGACGGTGTTCGGCCTCCACGCGACGCGAGCGACTTTCGATTCCAGCTGGGCGATCTTCGCCGATCGAGTCACGAGCCCGACGCTCGATAGCGCCGACGTCGAGCTCGTGCGCGCACAACTTCTCTCCGCGGCAAGCCAGCAGCGACTGCACCCTGACGCCGAGCTGCGTATCGTCGCCGACAGTCTGTTATTCGTGGGACATCCGTACGCATTGTCGACGGAGGGTACCGAGCGATCACTCGCGGCGATTTCTCAATCGGCGCTGAAGAACTACTTCGCGACTCAATTCGTGAAGTCGCGCATGTTGCTCGTCGTTGTCGGTAACGTCGAGCGTCCTCGCGTCGAATCGCTCGTGCGGGCAACGCTCGGCAAACTCCCGGCTGGCAATTACAAATGGAAAAGCCCGCCTGCCGTGAAGAACGACAAGCGCGCACTCGTTGTCGAGCCGGCCAACCTGCCGACGAACTACATCATCGGTTATTACGCGGGTCCTCCTGCCTCGAGTCCCGATTACAACGCGCTGCGCATTGCGACGGCCGTCCTGTCGGGTCGTTTCTTTACCGAGATCCGATCAAAGCGGAATCTCAGCTATGCCGTCGACGCGCCATTCATCGAGCGCGCGGTGGGCACGGGTGGTGTCTACGTAACGACCGTTGCGCCTGAACAAACGCTGCAACTGATGCGCGACGAAATCGACGAATTGCAAACCGAGGTCGTGGATCCCGCCGGGCTTCGGCGACTCGTCCTGCAGTTCATCACCGACTACTTCCTGAAGAACGAGACGAATGCGGACCAGGCGACATTCCTCGCACGTGCCGAGCTATACGAGGGCGATTACCGGGGTGCCGATCGATTCGTCGACGACCTTCGTCGTGTACAGCCGGAGGACGTAAGGCGAGCCGCGCGTGAGTACATGCACAACTTCCGATTCGTCTATATCGGCGATCCCCGCAAGCTCCCGAAAGATTATCTCAATCGCTTCTGACAATCGGCGCGTGGCCTAGCGCGGTGGCTGTTGCCCGCCAAGGAGCTCGCGGGCGCGTGCCGCCAACGCGGCGTTCGTGGCGATGATGCTCGTGCCGAATGCCGTGTCGTTGCCCTCCCAGTCCGTGAACACGCCGCCCGCTTCGGTAATGGCGGGATACAAAGGTGCGGAGTCCCAGGGCCCGACGATGCCGTCGACCATCACATCGGCGCGGGCCGTTGCGACCAGCAAGTAGCCGTAGCAGTCGCCCCATGAGCGACTGATCGCGGCCGTCTCCGCAAGACGACGCCAGCCCTCGCGCCGCTCTGGTGTGCGCGAAAATCGCTCGTCTGTCGTGAGCACCGTTGCATCGGCGATCACATTCGTCGCCGACACATGGGTGCGCGTGCCGTTCCACCAGCAGCCGAGTCCCGCTGCGCCCGCAAGCACCTCGTCGAGTGCGGGAAAGTACGCGGCGCCCGCGAGCACCGTATCGCTCTCGCAGACCGCGATGAGGCTCCCCCAGAGCGGAACGCCACGCACAAAAGTCTTCGTTCCATCAATGGGATCGATGAGCCAGTGTCGCTTCGCATTCGGCAAGTGAATGCCGAACTCCTCGCCGACAATACCGTCGTCGGGAAACCGTTGAGCAATCCATTCCCGAGCGGCCTGTTCCGCCGCGCGGTCGGCAATGGTCACCGGCGAGCCATCCGATTTCGACTCGACCGTCAGCGCCGAGCGAAAATGTCGTAGAGCGACTCCGCCGGTGCGCCGCGCGAGCTCCTGCGCGGCGTCGAGCAAAAGCGAATGTTCGCCTCTCCGGTCCGATCTGGCTGGCATCGAACGCTCGCTCGTTAGGCGCCGAAGTCTTGAGCCACCCGCCGACCGTCCAGTTCGCCGCCGAGAAATCGCCCCGCATCGATGACTGCCCCCGCGATGCCCCGATGCTCGAGCGCCCGCAGATCCGCCATAGTCGTGGTGCCTACCACGGATACAGGGAAACGCGATTGCTCGGCGACATCCTCCAGCAGCGAAAGCTCGGACATCCCCATCCCGCCATCGACGGGAGGAAGTGAAACGAGTAATTCGCGCAGCGGCAGATGGTTCAGCTCGTCGACGATGTCGAGAACGTCGACCGGCAGTGTACGAACCCAGCCGCGCCTAACGACACGCCGATCGCGGACGTCCGTTGCGACGGCGATCTCGCCCGGATACAGGTCGGTCATGTCGGCCAGCCAGTCCGGCTCGTCGAGCCCACGCTCGCCAACCACTACGTAGTCGACGCCGGCATGCAGGAGCTGCTCGATCTCGCTCGCAGAGCTCACGCCGCCTACCTGCACTTGCGCGTGCGTGTCGCGAAGAATGTCCTCCACGGCGGGCAAGCTTGAGCTCGCGCCGCTGTCGACAAGGTGCAACCGTCGAAAGCCGAGATCAGACATGCTACGCGCGACCTCGGAAGAGGGACGCGCTCGGACCGCTGTCATGGCACGTCCCGTTTGTCCAGCGTCGTGTAAGTCGACGGCGGGAATGGCAATCACAGATCCTCCTAACTCGGTGGGGACGAGAAGCGCCGCCCACAAAATAGACATCTGTCGAAGATGCGCATGCGCGCGTTGCATGCGACGACCTTTCTGGATAGTCTCACAGTCCCGGCGAACTCAGGAGCTCGTCGAGCATCGAGGCGGGTACCACCGGGAGAAGCTTGATTCCGAGGGAGGTCTTCGAGCAATGATTCGTACGATCGTGACGGCTCTAGTTAGTGTTGCCATCATCGTCGCATGCGGCGGTAGAAAGGGTGGCACAACCGACTCGGCCGCTACCGCGACGACAACACCGGCGACGGCGACGGTCCCGCCATCGACCGCATCTACTTCTGAGACCGAAGCACCCGCGCCTATCACCGGTCAAACGGTCGAAGTGAAAATGCAGCAGGATGCGCAGGGCAGCTATCGCTTTGATCCCGCAGACGTAACGATCAAATCCGGTGACGCCGTGAAGTTCATTATGGTGTCAGGCGCGCCACACAATGTCGCATTCGATCCGGCGCAGATACCCGCGAACGCCAAAGCGCAGCTTGCCGCCAACATGCCGCAGCAGGTCTCAGACCTCTCCAGTCCGATGATGATGAATCCGAACGAGACCTACACGATCTCGTTCGGGAAGATGCCGCCTGGCAAGTATTCCTATCACTGTACACCACATCTGACGTTCGGCATGAAGGGAACGATCACGGTTCAGTAAGACCACACCGCTCTGCGGAGGAGCGGGAGCTGTTGCTTCCGCTCTTCTCGTTTGCGGCGTATCTGCTCGAGCAGGTGTACGCACGCTTCCTGCGAAGTTGGTTCAACGTCATGTCACTCACGTCCGAGTACCGATTGGTCATTCCGCGCGCGACGTATCTCGCCGCTCGTGCTCGGAACGCAATGCACCGGCCCATCTTTATCGGGGCCGTGAGTGTCGGGACGTTCGTAACCGCTCTCGTCGCGCTCGTCGTCGTCCCGCAGCAAGGGCGCCGAGCTGCACAGGCGATTGCCCCGAAGCCTGGCGAACGGCCTGATACGATTGCACTAGCGCACGCAGTCGCCGCCGCGAACGCACACGTCGCGTCGACCGAAGTGGCTCTTTCTGGCGCTCGCACCAAGGCGGCAATGCTGGCGCAGGCTCAAGAAGACACACTGCTCGATCCAGTACTCGCCGCCCGACGCGACTCCCTAACGCAGCGCCTCACCACACTCGAGGCTCTGCTCGCTCGTACCGAGACCGCACCACTTGCTGCCTCCTATCGGGCACTCGGCGAGTCCAGAGAGCTGGCGGGACACTCTGCGGTGAAGGCGCTTCTTGATTCGCTCACCGATATCGAGCGCGAGCGCGATGCCTCGGCGACCTCCGGCGGTGCCGACCCTGTCTTCGTCGCACTCACCGCTCGAGCGACGGAGATTGGGCGTGCGCTGCAAACGATCGGTAATGCCCGACGCGATAGCCTTCACAACGTAATTGCCGCTCTAGCAGCTCCAGCCCGGCCAACAGCGAGCGAGCTTGCGCAGGCCGACACGGTACGCCGAATCGTTGCTCGCGACTCCGCCGGTGCGGCGCTGTCGACAGCAACGGCACAGCTCGAGGCTGCGCGCCTTCGCCTCGAGGATCTAGATCGCCGCGCCGAGCGCGCGCGTGCTCTCGCCAATCCGCTGAGTGCCCCGCCCTACGCGATGTTGGCTTCGGCCATTGTGTTTGGAATGGTGCTCGGCTTTGGGGCTGCCTTGTTCCAAGAGCTCAGACACCCCCGCATAGCGGACGCGCGCGAAACGGAGCGCGTGGGTGGAGCGCGCGTCATTTCCGTCATTCGGCCACGGCCGCCATCGCCCGAGCGTGGGCGCCGAATGGCCGATCGGGTCGCTCCACCGCATATCGATCCCGGCAATGACGCGCACCAGCTCGCCTGGCTGTTCGTCGCGCCGCCGGCCTCGCAGATTCTGATGCTCACGATCTCCGGTGAGAGTTCTCTAATTTCGGCGATTGTTGCTGCGAATCTTGGCGCGGTTGCGGCCGAGGAGGCGCGCAACGTGATCGTGATCGATACCGACGATCAGCTCTCACCCGTTTCGTCCGCGCTTCGAATCGACGCGCGACCTGGTCTTCAGGACATCCTCGAGGGACGCGTGAGCTGGCCCGAGGCGACGCGGCATGCAACGATTGGCCGCGATCGCGTGATCGACGTCGTGCCGAGCGGCGTTGGTCACTCGCCGCCTGATGCTCGCCGTATTTCGGATTTGCTCCGGCGCGACGCGGCGAGAATGGCGCGGCACTACGACACCGTTCTCATCACCGCGTCGCGAGAGCTGACATTGAGCGGCCTGCCGGGCGGACTGCCAATGCACGACGTGATCTACTGCGCTCGGCTCGGGCTCACACGGCACTCCGACCTGAAGCGGGCCATTCAGGGCATTCGTCTCGCAGGTGGCAATCCGCTCGGCATCGTGCTTTGGGACGATGTCGATCCTGCGCCCATTGCGCCCGCCGAGATCGCCGCGGGCATGAGGCCACAGCGAACAGCGGAGATGGAAGCGCTCGTTGGCAGCCGCGCGCGGTAGAGCACGTGTGGTCTGACGTCCTGCAACACGCGGAGCGCCTGCACGTGCTACGGCTCTGCCTGTGGGGGGCACTCTCGACTCTCGCGGGCACGACGGTCCTCGTGATAGGACGTCGCCGATCTGCTTTCCTGCGTGGCTTCGGTTGGGTGTGCGGACTCTTCGGACTCTTGGAGCTGCTCATTGCCAGCGCCGCCTATCGAGCCATTCCGCTGCGAGACATAACCGGTGCGACGAGACTCGACCGCGGCGCATGGCTGCAGCTCGGCCTGTTTCTGGGTCTGATGGCTGTCGGAGTGACGATCGCGGTATCGCCGCGCGTTATGAAGATGCGTGCGGATCCGTCACCGGACACGCTGCTGCCAGCTGTCGGTGCCGGTATGGCGATCACCTTGCACGGACTTGCCTTGGCTACGCTGCAGTTACTGCTCATCGCGGACATCTCGCGGTAAGCTTCCCAGCTTCTGAACCCCAGTTACGTGATCGGTGCTGCGTGGCTGAACTCACTCTCGATCTCCGGAACATTCCGAAAGCCACGGCTTATCGAGAACTCGAGGCGCAGCTTTGTGCGGTACTCGAGGGAATTTCCGATCAGATAGCGGCGATGGCCACGCTGAGCGCGCTGATACACCACGCGTTCGGCCATTTGTGGACCGGCTTTTATCGCGTCGTCGAACCAACACTACTGCGAGTGGGGCCCTATCAAGGCACGCTGGGGTGCCTCGACATCGAGTTCGGCAAGGGCGTCTGCGGAACGGCTGCGGCCGAGCGGCGTACGATCGTCGTGCCGGATGTCACTGCGTTTCCGGAACACATCACGTGCGATGCTCGCTCGCGCTCGGAGATTGTCGTTCCGGTATTCGATCGGTCCAGCGCGCTCATCGCGGTACTCGATATCGACTCTAGTCGGCCTGCGGCGTTTGACGAGGAGGATCGCGCGGGCTTGGAACGGCTTGTTCACTGGTTCGCACGCCGCTGACGCGAGCACCAAGTCAATGCACGCGATCCGGCGCCGCGCTAACTTATTCTGGCGATGACGATCAACGGGTATTCTGATCGAGTCAATCATGCGCTCGCCTTTGCCGCGAAGCATCACGACCGACAGGTCCGCAAAGGGACGCGTCTTCCGTATCTGACGCATCCGGCGAACGTAGCGATCATTCTCACGCGGTACGGCCGGGACGAAGACACGGTCGTCGCCGGCGTTCTGCACGATGTCATCGAGGACTGTGTGCGCGAGAACTACACGCGCGCCACGCTCGAGCAGCGCATCGGCGACAAGTTTAGCACGTCGGTTCTCGACACCGTGCTCGCGGTGACGCATCGCAGCATCGACGACGATGGCACAGAGCTGTCGAGCGACGAGCGAAAGGACGACTATCTCGAGCGGCTCGCGAATGCGAGCGAGTCTGCACGCTGGGTGTGCGCGGCGGACAAGCTCCACAATGCCGGCACCATCGTCGCCGATCTGAAACGCACAATCGATCCGGCGACAGTGTGGGGACGGTTCAGTGTCGGTCGCGACGGCACGGTGCGATGGTATCGCCGTGTCTACGAACGGCTCCGCGGGCTGGGATTCACGGCGCCGATCATGGACGAGTTGCGGCGCATCGTGGAGACGCTGGAGGAGCTTGCTGAAAGCAGTCTGGCGGCCGAAAGCGGCGGAACGCCGACCGCGCGCCGTTAGGCGCCGCCGTTAGCCGGTTTGCAACGTGGGTTGGCGAGAGGGATACCGCGTTCTGACGTACTCCTCGAGAATCGTGAGGAATTCCGGCACGATCCCTTCGCCGCGCAGGGTCGTCATCAGCCTGCCATCAACGTACACGGGCGCCTTCGGTTCCTCGAAAGTGCCTGGTAGCGAGATACCGATGTTCGCGTGCTTCGACTCGCCCGGTCCATTCACGACGCAGCCCATGACGGCGACGCGCATCTCCTCCACGCCTGGATGCTGCTCGCCCCAGAGCGGCATCTGTTCGCGGATATAGCTCTGAATATCCTCGGCCATGTGCTGAAAGAAGGTCGAGGTGGTTCGCCCGCATCCAGGACACGCCGTAACCTGGGGCGCAAAGCTGCGCAGACCTAACGATTGCAAAATCTGCTGCGCGACGAGGACCTCTTCGGCTCGATCACCGTTCGGACGAGGAGTGAGCGAGACACGGATCGTGTCGCCAATTCCTTCCGCGAGTAGAATCGACAGCCCCGCTGTGCTGGCGACGATACCCTTCATTCCAAGTCCTGCTTCAGTGAGACCGAGATGCAACGGGTAATCGCAACGCGATGCGAGTCGTCGATAGACCTCGACGAGGTCAGCGACCCCGGACACCTTCGCCGAGATCAGGATCCGATCGTGCGCCAGGCCGACCTCTTCGGCGAGCTCCGCCGACCGAAGCGCACTGGCGATCATCGCATCGATGTACACCTCGTGGGCGTCACGCGGCTCCATTGCGTGCGCGTTCTCGTCCATCATGTGCGTGAGTAAATCCTGATCGAGCGAGCCCCAGTTCACGCCGATACGAACGGGCTTGCCATTGTCGACTGCGATCTGGACGATCGTTCTAAAATTCTCATCGCGGCGCTTTCCACCCACGTTTCCGGGATTGATGCGATACTTCGC
>DATBBP010000190.1:0-4231 GCA_036270935.1 Gemmatimonadaceae bacterium | reverse complement strand
GGCGATCGTCACTGGCTTCAAGAATGTGATACTCATGGGTGATCACGGAGGAGGCCAGCCGGGCGTCTATCGCGACGTCGCCGCAAAGCTGGACGCCAAGTATGCGCAGCATGGGATTCACGTTTACTACTGCGACGATGTCTACACGAAGGCACAAGCTGACTTCGACAAGTGGCTTGCCGAGAATGGCTATCCTCGCAGCCAGCACGCGGGAATTCCGGATACGGCGGAGATGCTCTACCTCGGGGGCGACGTGTGGGTGCGGCCAGCGCTGATCAATACTGCCGTGGGCGAGCCGATGCCCGACTCCGGCGCGCGACGCGGACCCAACGCTTCTCGGAATGGCATCGTCGGCGATGCCCGCCGTTCCAGCGTCGCGTTAGGCAAGCGGTTCTTCGATCTCAAGGTGGATTACGCCGTGCGGCAGATTCGCGGCTTTCTGTCGTCGCACTAGGCAAGTGATGCCAGATCCTTCGCTTCGCTCAGGATGACAGGGAAGGCTTCGCTCGCTACCGGAATCTCGTCACGGATGGCATGTTGCCAAGTCTCCTCCAATCACGTCTTCCGTGTTTAGGCCCCGCAGGAATGAGCGCCTCTGTAGAACGCACCGACCTCTGGACAGTCGACGAGCACTCGCTCGCCGAATTCACGAGTCAGGTAACCCATTCGCCAGTTTCCGCGGAGTGGGCCACACTGCGTCGCGAAGCCGAGCGAATCGCGCTGGCGCCTGGATTCGATCGCCTGATCACCCTCGACGCGAACACGATCAAGGAGCTCCCACATCAAATCGAGGTCGCCCGCAGCGTCCTTCGCCATATGGGCGGCCGGGCTATTCTCGCCGACGAAGTGGGACTCGGCAAGACGATCGAAGCCGGCATTATTCTCAAGGAACTGACAGTTCGGGGTCTCGCGCGCCGAGTGTTGATCCTGACGCCTGCCGCGTTGGTGATTCAGTGGCAGGGAGAGCTCGAGAGCAAATTCTTCGAGCGCTTCGATACGCCGACTGCGCCTGACGAATGGCGCCGTGTCAACAAGGCGATCATCTCGTACGATCGCGCGATCAGCGAGCGGCATGCAAAAGCGATCCTGCGTCATCGCTGGGATCTCGTGATCATCGACGAAGCGCACAAGGTTAAGAATCACAACGCGGCTCGATACAAGTTCATCCAGAAGATCGATCGAAACTATCTCCTGCTACTCACCGCGACGCCGTTGCAGAACGATCTCCGTGAGCTCTACAACCTCGTCACGTTGCTCCGACCCGGACAGCTTGGCACGTGGCGAGACTTCAAGCACCGGCATATGGCATCGGGCGACAAACGGAAGCCAAGAAATGTCGAAGCCCTGAGAGAGCTCACGGCGGAGGTAATGGTCCGCACGCGTCGCTCGAGCGTTGCGCTGGCACTCGAGCTTCCACCGCGCCGCCCAACGCATCCATCGATCGAGCTCACTCCACCTGAGGCGACGCTATACCTCGAGACAGCAGCGTTCTTGCGCGAGCTCTATCGCGAGGGTTTCGTCACGCCGAGCGAAGAGGAAGTGACGCAGGACCGCCGGCGTCGAAAGCAGCGAACCGGGAAAGGTATCCTTCAGTTGGAGCTCACGCGGCTCTCTCAGCGGCTTTGCTCGTCGTCGGTAGCCCTCGCCGATTCACTCGAAAGGCTCTCGCTAGGCGAGCTCATTACGCCCGGCTATCGGATGAGGGCCCGCGAGCTCGCTGCTGACGCGCGGCGTATCACCACGCACGCGAAGCTTCAGCAGCTCGAGCGCATTCTCGCCGAGGATCGGGACCGGCTCATCGTGTTCAGCGAGCACCTTCCAACGCTGCAGCTGATCGCCGACCACGTTAGGCAGCACGGACGAAAGCCAATCGTGTATTCCGGCGCTCTATCGATGAACGAGCGGGCCAAGAAGCTCACTGCCTTCAGGGAGGAGCCTGAAGCCGTCTTCGTCGCGACGCGCGCCGGGACCGAGGGCTTGAATCTGCAATTCTGCAATCGCCTCGTGAACTACGAGCTCCCGTGGAACCCGATGGTCGTGGAGCAGCGCATTGGCCGCATCCATCGCATCGGCCAGACGCGCGAGGCGCACATCATCAATTTCGCCGCGCGCGACACCATCGAAGCCCACGTGCTTCGACTCCTCGATCAGAAGATCAAGCTTTTCGAGCTCGTGATCGGTGAGCTCGACGTCATCCTCGGCGATTTCGGCGGTGCCGACGCACTCGAGGACCGCCTTGCGGATGCCTGGCTCAGTGCCCCGTCCGACGAGGTGTTCGACGAACGCGTGCAAGTTATCGGCGAGGAGATCGTCGCGAGCCGCGAAGCCGGTGTTCGGCAGGAGAAGCTCAATTCCGATGTCGCGGCGGAAGACAGCGCGCAACGGTTGGAGCGCGAATTCCGCCAGCTGACCGTTCCTGCCCGCGTGCGACTCGCCTACGGTACCAATCATCTTCAGCTCGCGCGCGGCGTCGAAGCGAAGCGCCAGCGCATCGGTCTCCATGTGGGTGAGATTCTCGAGGCGCTCGAGCACACCGCCGAGCCGTAGGACGCGGGAGCTCATGCCGACTACGGCCCGCTGACGCTGCTCACCGGCGTCACCGGAACGGGCCGCGCCGTTCGCCTAACGGTCCAGGCGGATCGGCTGCCGATGACACTCGTCGACGTGTCGGCCGA
Source organism: Gemmatimonadaceae bacterium (assembly GCA_036270935.1). Classification (GTDB taxonomy): domain Bacteria; phylum Gemmatimonadota; class Gemmatimonadetes; order Gemmatimonadales; family Gemmatimonadaceae; genus AG2. Next base: position 1,556 of record DATBBP010000190.1, on the reverse strand, counting down.
CGTCGAGGCGCCATTGGCGTTCGGCGGTCGATGACGACAGTGCAACCGCCGCACAACGCGACGGACGGATTCGTCAATCCAGATCCTCATGAGCCGCTGGTCGACGCGAGAATCCGTCCATTGCTCGAGCGCTACGTCTCGCTGGTCGGCGCGCAGCTGGTCACCGTTGCCGAAGCGCTGGTCGAGCTGCGACTGCCTAACGCCGAGCGCAGGTGGTTCCGTAATCGCTCGGAGCTACGGATTGCTTTCACGCTCGACGCCCTCGAGCACGAGCCGGAGGCAGAGATCGCAGTGCTCGGCAGCGCGTTTGTCGATCAACTCGTGGCCGCGATCCGGTCGCGCGGAAGCCGCGCGTTCCATGGTCAGCTCCCACCCGAGCAGGCGCCGGGCGCGGACGTGGCTGAGCTGCGCGTGCCGATCACGAATGGCAGTGCTGACGCCGCACGCGCCGACGTCGCGTGGCACAGCGTCGTTCGCGTACTGGCGCGTGTCGTCATTCGCGCTGGAGGGAACCTCGAGGAGCACCTGCTCGAGAGCAGCTTCATCGATGCGGCAACAGGTATCGCCATCCCCGCGGAGATCGCCACGAAATGCACAGCCGCGGTGAGTCATCCCGAGCCCAGCGAGAGAACTGCATTTGGTTTTGACCATTCCGACAATTCGGATCTCCCGCGCGCAACAACGCGGCCGATCGACAACCTGATCTCCGTTGCGTTGGCGAGCCTTCGCGCATCCATCGAGCCCAAGGTCGCGCAGCTGCGTGAAGATGCACAACAACGATTGCAGGAAGAGCTGCTACGCATCGACGGATATTACGAGTCACTTCTGAGTGGCCCGTTAGGCCGGGCTGCCGCGGAAGGCGTCGACCGCCGGCCAATCGAAGCCGAGCACGCCCGTCGGCGCGCCGAGGAGGAACGCCGGCATCAGGTGCGCGCGATCGTGCACCCGGTGCAGCTCACCGAATGCGAGGTGCTCGTCCAACGCGTGCAGTGGGAGCTGGTCAGTCGCCGCGGTGTTCGCGCGCCACTCCTCGCGCAGCGGTGGCTCAATGGCTCCGGCGACTGGACTCTTGCCTGTCCGCAGTGCGGTGCGTCGAGCATCCGCTGGCTCTCGGTGTGCAAGTCGGGACACGTGGCGTGCGACACGTGTGCGTTGACCTGCGGCGTGTGCGAGGAGGACTTCTGCTGGGATCACGGAATCAGCGCGTGTCACGTCGATGGTCATCCGACCTGCACCGAGCACACGCGTACCTGCGTCTCGTGCCACGAGCCCTATTGCACTCGGCACGAGGCCACGTGTGTCGAAGGCGATCATCTGGCCTGCAGCGAATGCGTCGTCGCCTGCGTGATCTGCGGCCGCGCAATCTGCGAGGAGCACGCGACCCTAACGGCCATGTTCGCGCCTCGTGGCCAGCGCCGCCTCTGCGGCAACTGCATCACGCAGTGCGAAGGCGGCCGGAGTGAGCACGTCGGTATCGACGAGGTAACGCGCTGCGTGAGCTGCGGGAAGTCCGTCTGCGAGCATCACCGCTCGACGTGCGCCGTGGATCAAAGCGT
>DATBBP010000189.1:0-3702 GCA_036270935.1 Gemmatimonadaceae bacterium | reverse complement strand
CCGAGCGCGTTCTGATCGAGGCCAGAGAGATCGAGCCCCTCGACGGGATCGAGATCGTGATGCGGGTAAGTGTCCAGCAGCTCGTTCGCGCGCTTCACGCCAACGAGCGCGACGAGGCGCGCATGCAGCAATTCGCTCGTGCCGTTGCCGACGCCGCTCAATGAGGTGACGCGCGTGAGCGTCACCTCGGGCGTCCAGCGCTCGGGGAGAAAAGCGAGGAGTGAGAACTCGATCGGCAGCTTCTTGGGATTTGCGCGCACCTCGTCGATGTACGCATTGATGCCGCTCACAAATGCCGTGACGAGTGCCCGTGCATCCGGCGCGTAGCTGCTCCACTCCGCAGCCATGTCGCCGCGATACTTGAACAGCCGCGCGAGCCGGTCGCGCGTGACGTACGAAGGGCCGAGTACTTCGGCGAGACGTCCTTCTCCGGCTCGTCGCCAGATCTCCATCTGGAAAAGACGATCCTGTGCCGCGACGTAGCCTTGCGCGAAGAAGACGTCGTGAGCCGTGCGCGCATAGATGTGCGGGACGCCCCAACGGTCGCGCCGTACCTCGACGTTGCTGTCGAGCCCCGTTAGGCTAACGTGGCCGTCGAGCGTCGCGAGGCGAGCGCGCGCCGAGTCACGCAGCGCGCTTTTGGAGAGATGTGCGAAGACGCCGCTGGCAGGCGACGTCGTCAGGCGGTCGCTCTGCGCGCGTGCCGGAACGCGGGCGACGGCGTTCGCGGCCAACGCCGCGATCGTGACGAGAGGGATTCTCACGCCACGAATTTATCGAACGCGATCGCCGATGCGACTCCAGCGGATATCGGTGAGTCCAGGTAGGGGGCGATCGCTCGTGTCCGGATTGCACTCCGACGAATCGCCACCGCCCGGCCCCGGGCGGAAGGAGTAATACACGATGAGGGGCTTCCCGCGGACGTTGTCCTGTGGCACTAGGCCCCAGTAGCGACTGTCCTTCGAGCAGTAGCGATTGTCGCCCATCATGAAGTAATGGCCCGCCGGAATGAGCAGCGGTCCCCAGTTCTCGTGGGTGGGGGACTCAGGCGCCGAGCCGAAGCGCGTGTTCTTCAGTTCATATTGGTGCTGCCAGGTGAACAGCGGATCGGTAGCCGTCGCCGCCGACGGATCGAAGTAATTCTTCGCGGCCGCGGGCGCCTGAGGCTGCGGTTGGCCGTTGCGATACAGCAGTCCGCCGCGCATGTACAGCGTGTCGCCCGGCGTGCCGACGAGTCGCTTGACGAGCGTCGGCGTCGGATCGTTGCCCCGCGCGTCTTCGTCCGCCTGATATGGAGACACGAACACGACGACGTCGTTTCGCTTAGGGTGCGAGTAGCCGGGAAGATGTGTATTCGTGAAAGGGATCGTCGGGCCGTAGACGAGCTTGTTGACGAAGAGCCAATCGCCGACGAGCAGCGTCGGGATCATCGAGCCCGACGGAATACGATAGGCCTCGACGAACAGCGTGCGGATGACGAGATAGATCGCCACGGCGCCGGCGATCGATTTGAACGTCTCCCAAGCAGCGCGACGACTAGCGCCCGGCGCTTTCGGCAGCGCTTTGTTACCGCGCGCCTGCGCCACGACGTTTTTCTTCGGTGACCGGTTCCTGGTGGAAGGAGAAGACAACGGGCAGGTGATTGTAGGTGCTAGGTGCTAGGTGCTAGAAATCTATCGGACGTACGTTGCGAATGTCCCCGATGTTCCTTGCGAGAGGAACGGGAGCGCGCGCAACGCGCGCGCGACTCCAAATAAGCTTCGAGCGAGCGCCAGCGGGCTCGCGCAGTCTTTTGGCTGCGCGCGAAGCGCGCAGCCAAAAGGGCGCGCAGCATCGCCACGCGCCCCTTCGAGTTCAGCCTAGGCCCTGCGAATCAGGGCGCCTTCATGTGCTTGTTGACGAGCTTGGTCATCTCGAACATCGAGACCTTGTTCTTGCCACCGAAGACTAAACGGAGCTTGTCGTCGGCGTTGATCATGCGACGCTCCTTCTGATCCTGGCAGCCATTTTTCTTGATGTACTGCCACAGCTTCTTCGTGATCTCCGTGCGCGGCATCGGGGTGTTCCCGACGACGGCGCCGAGCGCAGCATCCGGCTGCATCGGCTTCATGAACGCAGGATTTGGTGCACGCTTCGCACCGGTGCGCTTCCGACCTGCCTTGCGCGCGCTACCGCGTGCCTTCTTCGCACCACGCTTCGCTCCGCGCTTGGCGCCGCCCCGCTTTGCCTTTTTCGCTGCCATTCTCTCTCCCGGTAGATGGAATGGTGTACTGTTTTCCCTCTGAAAGTCGCTCGTTTTCACTCTGAGCACGAACGGCTATCGGGGCGAAAAGTATGTCGGCCGCCCGTGAGCGCAATGGGTAAGGGTGTCGTTTTCCCTATGAGATTCGCGATTTTTCGCTCTGCAAGGTTGTTGGCGGTTGGTGCTTGGTGACTGATGTTCGATCACGAACAACCAAGCACCAACCACCGATCACCACTCTCAGCGCAGTCGTGCCGTGAGCCAATCGGCGATCGCGCCGAGTACTTCGACACGGACATTCTTCGAGGGAAGCCCGGCGTATCCACTCGGATTCCCCACGGGATCAGGAAGGAAAAGGTGATCCGTCGAGGGAAACGCCTTCATCGTGACGTCATTGTCGCCACCCGCGCGAAACGCCGCCGCGAGCTCCGCGGCTTGCTCCGGTGTGACCTGTTTGTCGGTTGCACCCTGGAGAATGAGCACCGGCTGCTTCACGCGCTTCGCTGTGGCGATCGGATCGTAGTCGAGAAAGAAATGAACCCACGGCTCCTCCGCGGCGAGGGAATCCGTCTTGCGCGCCATGTCGCGCACCGCTGAATCGCGCTTCGCGCCGCTGAGATGCAACATCGAATCCGCCGCGTATTCCTGTTGGAACTTGAGAATGGCGCGTCCGGTGTGCGCTGGTCCCGCCATGAGCACGATCGCGCGAAGCTTTGGATCCGTCGCCGCCACCATCGGCGCGATCATGCCACCCTCGCTGTGCCCAACGAGTCCGAGACGATTGCCGTCGATGTCGTGTCGCGTACGCAAATAGGCGAGCCCGGCGCGAATATCGTCCGCAAAATCCGCCGACGTCGGGCCCCGTGGTCCCACCTCCGAGCCGCCCGCGCCGCGATCGTCGAGACGCAGCACGGCAATTCCTCGGCGGCCTAACGTGTCGGCGATCTGACGGAACGGTCGGTACCCGTTGACGCCCGGAAGGGATTCGTCACGCTCCTCGGTTCCCGATCCGGTGATCGTGACGATCGCTGGCGCGCCGCGCGCCGGTCGCGACTTGGGTAGCGTCAACGTGCCGGTGAGCTTGAGACCCTTGGGCGTCGTCACCGTGACGTCCTCCGCGGTGTATGGCGCGTCGGCCGGCGCGGAATAGTCAGGCTTCGCGATCGTCGTTGAAATACGCGCGCCATCGACGCGTACGACGCGTACGTTCTGCGACGGAACGGCAATGCCGGTGACCCTGCCGTCGACGCCGAGTGCGACGTTCATTTCGGCGGCGCCAAGTTTGACGTGCGCCGAGTCCGAGCCAACCCACGTCACCGTGAGCGGCACTGTCACTGCGCCCTCGGACGCGAAGAGCGGGACTTCCGTCGTTTGTCCGCCGACCGTGCGCGCGCGAAGGAGCGCCTGCTCGAGCAGACCCATGGACGGATTGAAGTACACGATTGCGCCGGGCTTCGTCC
>DATBBP010000188.1:0-1896 GCA_036270935.1 Gemmatimonadaceae bacterium | reverse complement strand
CGCGCCGGGCGACGCTTTCGGCATCACGTGCGCCGACGCCTTACGATTCGCATTTAGCTGCGACACAACGATGGTGCGCGAAGGCAGCGTGCTCTTGCGCGAAACGCTTAGCTGAGCCGTCGGAGCGCAGCGTCGACCGCCGCGACTTGCTGCCAAGAACCAGCTTCGATGAATAGCGCTCGAGCTTTCCCGAGCGCTATTCGCTCATTGCCACCAGCGCCGCGGCGCTTCTCCAGCGCCGCCTGAGCGCGCCAGATCTCGGCTGCGAGCAACGCGTCCTCGGAGCCGTTGGTCAGCATCAATGCCTCTTCGAGCGCCGACGCGCACTCCGACATATCGCCACGCGCGAGCCACACTTCGGCCAAAACACGAAGCGCCTCGGCGCGATGCAGCCGGTCGGCGCGCCGGTCGGCGATCCCGATCGCCTCGAGGCATACGGATTCGGCCAGATCGGGGCGACCCGATCGTAATCGAAGATCGCCCAGGTTGATCAGCGCCGTGCATTCGACCGAGGCATCCTCACGCGCGCGCGCCGTCTTGAGCACGCGCTCGAAGATCTCCTCCGCGTCGCGGCGTTGGCCGTGTTTCGAGTAGAGAAGCGCGATGTTGTTTAGAGTGTGCGAAATTCCCTCTTCGTCGCCCACGTACTGCGCGACCTTGAGGCTCTCCTCGTAGTGATGGAGCGCCTGATCGGGGAGCCCTCGCGCTGCCGCCAGCGAGCCGAGGTTGCGCTCGATCATCGCCGCGAGACGTGCGTCGTCTGCGTGCCTCGCGAGCTCGCGCGCTTCCCAGTACAACTGCTGCGCAGCGATCAGATCGCCCCGACGATGCGCGATGATCGCGCGGCAATTCGTGACATGCGCTTCGCCAGCGCGATAGCCGATTTCCTTCGCAATCTCGGCGCTCCGATCGTACAACCGCTCCGCCTCGGCGGTGTCACCGCAATCACGGTGCGCGGTTCCCTTCCAGCGAAGAACGTCGACGAGCATTTCGCTCCACTGACCGCTCAACGTCGCGAGCGCACGATCGTACCAGCCGAGCGCTTCCGCCGGCGCTCGCCGCTCCGACGAACGAGCGCGCTCGGCGAATGCTCTCGCCTCTGCGAAGGGATCCCGCAGTTGATCCGCGATCAACATGAAACCTCCCACGACCGAAGGGGCAGGATCGGTGTACATCGCGCGGCCCGATTTATTGCGGAGTGCTCGCACTGTCGCCCGCGTCGCCACCGCCACCGGCGAAGCCCGACGATAGGATATACCCCGAGAAGTGATAAATGTAGAAGTTCGCGACGAGCGAATTAAGAATACGGTCGAGCGTAACGTCGCGTAGCTCGGACACGCGGGCAACGGAGCGCGACGGATCGAGGAACACCGTGTCCAGACTCCTCTGGTAATAACCAGCCTGAACCTTGGCGGCAGCCTTCGCACTTTTCGCCACCGTGTAACTCAGGTCTTGTTGAACGATGACCGGCGCGCCGAACGTGATGCCGTGGGGCCCGAACTCGTAGGCGACGTTCCAACCGGCCTTCGCGGTCATCGTTATCCGCGTGGGCCGGGACAGCGCGCCCGCTGGGAAAGCAATCCGAGCGCCCACCTCGTCGATGTCGATCTCCCCTCCGTCCGGACCGATCACCGCCGATTGGCTGATGTCGTTCGCGAGATAGGCACCACGCCTGAGCGTGACGATCGTCGCGACACCTGGATCGGAACGGTCGGAACTCAAAAGCGCCGCGGCCCCGCGCCACGAATGCGCCACTGGCGCCAGCGAGCGGTCCGAACCGCACGCATACAACAAGCCTAACGCGACAAGCGCGCAGGCGGTCGTCAGAATTCTCCGGATCATCGAACGTCTCCAACGTCTCGAGAAAGTGCTGACGACGAGGGCAACACACATTCC
>DATBBP010000187.1:0-2810 GCA_036270935.1 Gemmatimonadaceae bacterium | reverse complement strand
TTGGACGAACGCTTCGTTGACGATTACCTGCGGCGGTGAGGCCGCGTCGGTGAGCGCGGCGAAATCGTGACCGTCGCGCAATGGAATGCCGAGTGTCTTGAAGTAACCTGGCGTGACGACATTGTTCAGCGCCTGATCTGTTCCGGCGTCGGCCCGGGCTCGGCCCTCGATTGTGAAGGAGCGAAGCGGTAGCCCGTGAATGTCGAGCGGCACCGACGTCGCGATCGCGGCGGCATCGACGTTAGCCAGCGCAGCGAGCCGATCGACGAGCGTCGACGCAAAGGCCAAGCTCTGCGCGCCAGTTGGATTCTTTGCCGAGAGGTCATACGCGGCGAGGAGGACGCCCTCCCGTCGAAAGCCCGTATCGGTTTCGCGTGTTTCGCGAAAGCTGCGGAAGAAGAGCGCGGCGGCAGTGAGTACGATGAGTGCGAGGGCGACCTGAGTCGACATGAGCGCGTTGCGGGTGCGGCTTCGGCCGGCGGATTGAATTCCCGCGCGCATCGCGCTCTGTGGATCGACGCGCGCCAACTGCAAAGCCGGGGCGAGTCCGAAGATGAAACCACATGCGACCCCTAACCCCATCGCGAAAGTCAGCGTGACGATGTCGACGCTCGTTTGAAGCCTTATCGGAAAGGCGCCGATCATCGGCACGGCACGCAGCGCCTGCGTCCCCCACACGGCGAGCGCTGCACCGGCCGCGGCGCCAAGGAGCGCGAGGGCGAGGCTCTCGGTGAGCAGCGAAGCAGTGATGCGCCAGGGCCCCGAGCCTAACGCGAGCCGCACCCCGATCTCCCGTTGGCGGGCGCTGGCGCGCGCAAGGATGAGATTGGCCGTGTTCCCGCAGACGGCCAGAAGGACCAGAAGCATTACGCCCTGCAAGACGAGGATGGCGCGTGCGAGCATGAGCTGCGGCCCGCGGGGAGCACGCCAGAACGGAAGTACTTCCGCGCCGACCTTGTCGTTCGTTTGCGGATAGAGCAGCGCGATGTCGCGCATTGCTGCGTCTACCTCGCCCTGCGCGCGCTCGGCGGTGACGCCCCGGCCAAGGCGAGCCATGAGGTTGTAGCCGCGCAGGCTGCGATCATCGAGCTCGCGGTTCCCCGCAAACAACACCGACGACATCGTCGCGGGGATCCACAGGTCGAAGTTGAGGGCGAGCACTGTGCCCTGAAAACCGGCGGGCGCGACGCCGATGATCGTGAGTGGACGCTCATTTACTCGAAGCGTTTGCCCAATAGCGTCTGGCGATCGATCGAAGCGCGTCTCCCAGAGCTCGTAGGAGATCACGACGACCGGTTCGGTGCCCGGGCGCGCGACCTCCTCAGGCCGCAGAAACCGTCCCGCGGCCGGACGCAAGCCGAGCGCCGAGAAATAGTTGTCGGAGACGAGTAAGCCATAGGTTCGCTCGACGTGATCGGCGGCGCCGACGGTGAACGGCGCCATGCGAAAGGCAAGCAGGTTCGGCAACGAGGAGAGTCGAGTGCGCAGATCGCGATACTCCAGCCACGACGAGCCGGGATGCGCGCCAGTCTCCGTGCGCGATTCGATGAGCTGGAAGCTCGCCGCGTCGGCGACGCCCGGGAGCGGCCGTAAGATGACCGCCTGCACCCAGGAGAACACCGCCGTATTGACGCCGATGCCGATGCCTAACGATCCAATCACGACGCCGGCCACGATAGGGCTGCGTTTCATCATGCGCCAGGCTTGGCGCAAGTCGCCCGCGAGAGCGCTCATCATCATTCGATGGGTGTGAACACGCGCGAAAAAACTCGATCGGCGCGCGCGAGGATGGCGATCGTGCACGTCCAGATGACGACGTCGATGCTGCTTTCCGTGAGTGCTTTGGCGGGATGCACCCAGCCGTTCTGCGCGGCGTGAAAGAGCACCATTGACGTGGCGAGTGTCGCGAGCGTGCCGAGGAGGCGCACCGGATGTCGCTCGAGGCGAGCGCAGAGCGCGTCGATGTCGAGCTCCCAGGCGGCGACCAGCGCCACGACGAGCATGGTCGAGAAAGCCGCCGACGGCACGAAGGATGGCGCGAGACTGAGACTGGAACGGCTCTCGAAGCGCAGGTTCATCACGATCTGAATGACAAGGGCGCAGAGTGTCGCGGCGAAGGAGGCCGCGAGGACGCGCACGACATGGGTGAGTACCCGATTGTGACGGTGCGCGCGCTCGAGCGCGTCGCCGACGAGCTCGGGGCTGCCGAAGCGCTCGATCGCCGCGCGGAGCGCGTCTGGCGAGCCGCCCGCATCCGCGAAGTGACTTTCGAGCTCCCGCCGCAACTCGTCACGCTCACGGGCAGTGGGAACCTTCGCATCGCGAACGACGTGATCGATCAGCTCCTTGAGTCTCTCGTCATCCATGCTCGGCTCCGAGGATGGCGCGCATCGCAGCGGATATGGCGTCCCACTGACGCCGCTTCGACTCGGCGTGGCGGCGGCCCTTCGCCGTCAGGGCGTAATACTTTCGTGCGCGACCGGTGTCGCTGTCGCGCCAGCTCGCCTTGAGAAAGCCAGCACGCTCCATCTGATGGAGCGCTGGATAGAGTGTTCCTTCCTTCATCTGAAACTGACTGGCGCTTCGCCGTTCGGCTTCCTGAAGGATCTCGTAGCCGTACATCGCGCGCTCGCTGAGGAGCGAGAGGATTAGGACGCCAACAGTTCCAGTGAGAAATTCGCGGTCATAGTTCATGACGGAGCGCGTGGCGGAGCGGTGGCGGACTGGTACCTTGGCGGCCAAGGTATGATACTTTGCTGAGCAAGGCAATAGGAACGGGGCGGCAACAATCCTGTCTGCTCACTCGCTTC
>DATBBP010000186.1:0-3929 GCA_036270935.1 Gemmatimonadaceae bacterium | reverse complement strand
CTCTGGTTGGTGGGACGGACCGAGCTACGCTTTCATAGCTCGTATTTCTCCGAGAACACGACGACACTGTGCTGGCTGCTCGGCTTCTGGGCCCTTCTCGAGTGGCGCGAGCGTCGGGAGGCACGCTGGCTGGCGCTGCTCACGGCGTGCGTGGCGTGGGGCGGCATCACGCGGCCCCTAACGATGGCCGCGTTCGCGATTCCCACGGGCATCGTCGTCGTCTGGACGTTGACGCGTCATCGCGCGTGGCACTGGCGCGCCATTGGGCCGGCGGCAGCGATCGGCGCGGCGATTATTGGAATTCTCCTCATCAGCAACGCGAAGGTGACCGGCAACTGGCGCTCGATGCCGTGGAATGTGTGGTCGCGCGAGTACATGCCGTGGGACGCACCCGGCTTCGGTCTCGACACGACACCGCCGCGTCGGCAGCTCTCGCCAGTCATGATCACTTTCGCGCGACAGTTCGGTGGACTGCACAAAGACTACACGCTCGCGAATGTTCCGCGTGAGGCGTGGGCGCGTGTTTCGGAGATCGGCGAAAGCAGTCTCGGAACGTTCGAGCGCCCCGATGTGCGGACCTTGCTCGCGCCATTCGCGCTCGTCGGTCTCTTTCTGCTCGCGTGGGGTCGGCCGATTCCGGAAGGGCGATTCGCTCTCGTAAGTGCGATCGCGTTATTCGTCTCCTATCTGAGCTACGCGCATCCCGCGCCGTGGACGTTGTACTATCTCGAGTCGTCGTGGCTATTGCCGTTTGCGGCCGCGTTAGGCCTGTGGACATCGACGACGATGATCGTGAAGCATGTTCGGACGCCAGACTTGCAGCTGCTGCGGGAATTCCCAAACGTCCCTACTTTCGCGACTATCGCATTTGTCGGTGCGCTCCTCTGGTTCGCGATTCCTCGCATCAACGGCGCGCGCCATTACGCCGACCTCAGTCACAATACGCTTCGGGGTTGGCGGACGTTCGTGAATTCCGCCATTCCCGATCAGCGCGCGATCCTCTTCGTCCGCTACGCGCCGTCGCACTACGTACACGAGAGTCTTGTGGCCAACGATCCCGATCTCGCGGCCGCGCGATTGTGGATTGTCTACGATCGCGGTGCAGAAGACGCGAAACTCGCCGCGCTCGCGCCCGATCGCGCGACCTACCTTTTCGACGAGCAGACGCGCGCGCTCACGCGGTTGCAATCCGTTGCGCGACGATGAGTGGGCGAGCGACGCGCTCGAGTTCATAGCCCCTGCCTGACCGCGTGCTTTCCCGTAATCCCGAGTACGCTGCGCAGCTCGAGCTCCTCACGGGCGCGCTGCAGCGCTGCCTCCAGCGTCGGACAGATATTCTCATGTCCGATCTCGTCGATGAGGACGGAGCGGCTGAGCGCCTGCAACGGCTGGGGTTGCACCTCGGACAGCAGCACGAGGGTGCCATCGTGCCGGCTTCGCCTAACGACGTCGGTGAGGGCATGTAGTCCGGTCGCGTCGATCGCGGGCACGCTGCGCATGCGAATGATGAGGACCTTCGGCTTCCCCGCGACGAGCGCGAGCGTGTCCTTGAACGTCTCGGCGGCGCCGAAGAAGAAGGGTCCGTTCACCTCGTAGACTTCCACGCCGCGCGGCACGGCGGGCATCGCGGAAAGGTCATCGCTCCCCTCATCGTCGAGCGCGCCCGTCACATGGCTCACGTTGGCGAGCGCCGCCATGCGACGCATGAAGAGGAAGGCGGCCAGCACCATGCCGACCTCGATCGCGACGGTAAGATCGACGAGCACCGTTAGGCCGAACGTGGCGAGCAGCACGATCACGTCGCTGCGCGGCGAGGTCAGCTCGGCACGGAAGACTCGCCACTCGCTCATCTGGTAGGCGACGACAAGCAGGATGCCGGCGAGCGTCGCCATTGGAATCAGCGCGGCCCATCGTCCAAAAAAGAGCGTGATGAGCAGTACCGTCAGGGCGTGTATCATCCCCGCGACCGGAGTGCGGCCGCCGTTCTTGATGTTCGTCGCGGTGCGCGCGATCGCTCCGGTTGCCGGGATGCCGCCAAACAAGGGCGACGCAATATTCGCAACGCCCTGCGCGATGAGCTCCATGTTGGAGCGATGCCGTCCACCGATCATTCCGTCCGAGACCACCGCCGAGAGGAGCGACTCGATCGATCCGAGGAGAGCGATGGTGAAGGCAGGGCGCACGAGTCGCGTCACGTCGGCCATCCCGAGATGTGGAACGACAGGGTGTGGCAGCTGCGCCGCCAAGCCGCCGAAGCGGCTTCCAATCGTCTCGACGTCGAGATGCATCAGGTGAGCGACGATCGTCGTCACGATGAGCGCGATGAGCGGGCCCGGAATGCGACGGCTCACGAACGGCCAGATCGCGATGATCACGATAGACGCGGCACAGAGCCCTGTCGCGGCGGGATTCACCGTGTGTGCCGCCTGAGCGAAGGCGTGAAAGCGGTCGAGAAAATCGGCGGGCACCGCGCCCATGCGCAGCCCGAACGCGTCCTTGATCTCGCCCGTCGCGATGATGATCGCAATTCCCGAAGTGAAGCCGGTGATGAGCGGATGTGGAATGAAGCGAATCGTTGAGCCCAGTCGAGCGAGGCCGAATCCGATCAGGAGTACACCCGCCATGAGCGTGGCGACCGTCAGTCCGGCGACGCCGTATTGCTGCACGATGCCGTAGACGATGACGACGAACGCGCCGGTAGGTCCTCCGATTTGCACGCGTGACCCGCCAAGCGCGGAGATCACGAATCCGGCGACGATCGCCGTATAAAGACCGCGATCCGGTGTGACGCCGCTGGCGATCGCGAAAGCGATGGAGAGGGGTAGCGCGACGATACCGACGATCACGCCCGCGATGAGATCGCGAAGGAACTGGTCGCGCGAGTAGTGGCGAAGGGTTGTCGCGAGTTTGGGTACTAGCGTGCGGTGGGGCATCCGGTTCAGTCGTCGTTGCCGCGGCGCCGGTCACGCTTTCGGTGGCTCTGCCGCCGCTTGTCTCGCAAGCGCTGCTCGCGCGAGGCTGCCGTGGGACGCGTCGGGCGGCGCTTTTTGGGAACGATCAATGCCTTCCTAACGATGTCCGCGAGTCGCTCGGCCGCGGCCTCTCGATTCTGTGCTTGGCTGCGGCGATCGCTCGCGACGATGCGTACCATTCCCTCGGCGTCGAGTCGCGACGCGAGCTTGCCAAGGAGCCGGGCGCGAACGTCGTCGGTCACCGCCGTCGAGTGCGTGAGATCCCAGAGGAGCTCGATGCGCGTCGATGATGTGTTGACGTGCTGTCCCCCCGGTCCGCCCGCGCGCGATGCGCGGAAGCTCAACTCAGCGTATGGGATCGTGAGCGCGGGAGATACGACGATGTCGTCGTCGCTCATGTACCGGGCGGCGGCGGGGCCGACGACGGTGCACCAGATGAACGCGGTGCGCTGGCGGGTGTTCGACGGCGTCCGCGATCATCGAGCCTAACGACGCGCACCGCGGCGACGCGCCGGCCATCCATCGCTACGACCTCGAGCTCGCCGCCGGGGAAGCCGGCGCGATCGCCGATGCGCGGCACGCGGCCCAGCCGCGCGAACGTGTAGCCGCCGAGCGTCGTCCAATCGCCATCGGGAATGGGCAGCCCGTAGTCGCTCCGCACATCGACGAGCGACATCGATCCCGCGAGCTCGAGAATGCCATTGGCCTCGATTGCTTCGCGCACGGCGAAGTCGTACTCGTCGTTGATGTCTCCGATCACTTCCTCGACGAGGTCCTCGAGCGTGACGATGCCAGCGGTGCCACCGTACTCGTCGAGCACGACGGCCATGTGCGCACGCGTGCGACGCAGATCGTCGAGGACGCGCTCTGCCGGACGATTGTCGGGCACGTAGAGAGGCTTCCGGATCAACGTTCGCATATCGAACGGTGTACTCGCCTCCTTGAGCCACAGATCCT
>DATBBP010000185.1:0-2016 GCA_036270935.1 Gemmatimonadaceae bacterium | reverse complement strand
GCGAATGTGAGCACTGCGATGATCGCGATGCGATCTGACCGACGTTTGGACACATCATTGAAGTGGCTTGAAGCGAATGCGCCTATCGCGCGCGCCATCACCTTGTTCATGCCGAGATCTCCACGATGGGCATTCGCTACTTCCGGGCATCATATTATCGGGCGGTGCGCGCGAGGTGGTTTATCCGCTACACCAGGTGTCGCAGGCCGACCACGAATCGTTGCGCCCGCGCCATATGTCGAGAGTCGCTGCGAGCACTCCCGTGCAGCGAGGCGACCGCGGGTTTTTCTCGCTGGTTACCTGCACGAGGAGCCCACGCCGCGACGAGATAAGGACTCCAGATTCGTCGAGTCACGTTGACGCAATACGGATGAGGCACCGTAACCGGTCCTATTCCCCAACCAGGAAGGCCGGCCCATGACTCAACGCAAACAGCTCACCGTCGCTCTGCTGGCAATGCTCGCCACATCCTCCGTCCACGCTGCCGTCGATCTGATCGCAACCGGCTCGCTGAGCGGCCAGTCGACGGACCTTTCCACGGAAACCTCCGCGCCGCTCGAAAACGGAGTGCCCGGCAACCTGCTCGGCGGCATTGGTTCCGGCATTGCCTATGCGGGTTGCAATCAGTTCCTCGCGATTCCCGATCGCGGACCGAATGCGATTCCCTATAACGCGGGCGTGAGCGACACGACCTCATACATCGATCGCTTCCAGACCATCACGATGGATCTGGAACCGAGCGCGCCAGGCTCGGCCCTGCCGTTCGCGCTGACGCCCACGCTGACCGACACGACGCTCCTGCGCACGGCGCAGCAGCTCGCCTACGGAAGCGGCGTCGATTTCGGCCTTCCCGACGGCGCACCGGCGTTGAACAGCGCCAATCACACGCACTATTTCACCGGGCGTTCGGACAATTTCGATCCGTCGCGCCTGTCGACGAATCCGCTGGATGCGCGCATGGATCCCGAGAGCATCCGCGTGACGCATGACGGCTCGAACGTCTTCGTAACCGACGAATACGGCCCGTACATCTACCGCTTCAACCGCAAGACCGGGCAGCGCACGACCGTCATCGTCGCGCCTGACGCGTTCGGCGTCGCGAACCTCAGCGCGAATGGCGACAACGAGATCAGCGGCAACAGCTCGGGCCGCGTCGCGAACAAGGGCATGGAAGGCCTCGCAATTTCGCCGGACGGCACGGTCCTGTTCGGCGCCATGCAGAGCCCGCTGCTGCAGGACGGCGGCACCAGCGCGCCCTATACGCGCATCCTGCGCATCAACCTCGAGACGGGCGAGATGACGCAGTACGCCTACCCGTTGACGAACATCGGTTCTGCCAGCAATCCGAAATATCCGACGATCAGCGACGTCGTCGCAGTCAACGATCACGAACTGCTGGTCGACGAGCGCGATGGCAAAGGTCTGGGCGATGGTTCGACGGCCTCGTTCAAGAAGCTGTTCCACATCGACCTAACCGGCGCACAGGACGTCAGCGCGCTCACCGGTGCCGCCGCGCTTGCGCCGTATGCGATCGCCAAGGTGCAATTCCTCGACATCGTGACCACGCTCAACGCACACGGCATCGCCAGCCGCGACATCCCGGCGAAGCTCGAAGGCGTCGCGTTCGGACCGGACGTCCAGGTCGGCGGCGTCACCAAGCACACGCTGTTCGTCGCCAACGACAACGACTTCGTCGGACATGTCGTCGACAGCCTGCACCCGAACGGCATCGACAATCCGAATCAGTTCTTCGTGTTCGCGATCGACGCCGCGGACCTGCCGACGTACGTGCCGCAATCGTTCTCGAACCGGGCGTGCCGCTAGGCCTTACGCGTGATGTCGAAGGAAAGGAGGGTCGGATCATGGCCGACCCTCTTCACAAGCAGCCGTAGCAATCCGCCGCCCAAGACTACCGTTCGAGGTACACTTTGCGGCGCTGTGGATGGGGAGACGCGCTGTGAATCTCGGGACGGCTATCAACCTCGCGAACGGTGCCAGCGTTCTCTGGCTCATCCT
>DATBBP010000184.1:0-12616 GCA_036270935.1 Gemmatimonadaceae bacterium | reverse complement strand
GCCGAGCGGACGGGCGACGGCAATGCCGGCCGTGGCGCCAAATCCCGTTCCCATGTTCGATATGGGAAAGGCGAGAAAATCGTTGCCGATGCGGAATGCAGCGAGCTCCTCAGCTTGCGTCGCCGTTTCCTTTCCCGTTGGCATGTTCAGCCCCGCGGTCAGAACGACAAAGTCCGTCCCGAGGCTGAGATTTGCCCGGATCTGTGTGTCCGTCAGTCCGCTCACGTTGCTCGTCTGCTCGGTGCCAGTGCCGTTAGGCTGCACTCGTGCCGAGGCGTACGCGGTGCCCACATCGAAGTTGAACGATGACGAAACTGGAATCACGATGAAGATCGGCAGCGTGAATTCGGAGATCGTCTCGTTCACCGGAGACTTGATTTGATACTGAACGAACTGCGGTGCCGCACGCAAATTCGAGTCGAAGATGGACTGCGCCGCGACCGGTGCCGCGAACGTCGTGCAAAGCGTCGTGGCGGCGATGAGTTTGTACATAGTCATCACCTCAGGGACGCTTGACGACGATTTCAATCCGGGCCGACTTCTGGCTCGGGTTATCGATTCCTGTCCCTTCTCCCGCTGGATCACGTAACGGTGGCCCCGTGAGGGCTCCAGACGCGTTCGCCGCCGCGGCGCCCGCCGCCGATGGATTGAGGTCACCGGCGACGCCGAGCGCCGTGCCGCCCTCGGTCCCCATGGCGACGGTGCCTAACGCCGCCTGATCGGCGATGCGCCCTTCGGCACTTCCCGCAAGGTCGCTTTCGATCGACCGCGAGTTGAGCTGGTTGCCCGCGATGATGAGCCGCGTCTCCTGACTCTTCGCCCGCGCCGCCGCGAAGCCCGGGTCGAGATGCGCCGCGTCTTGATAGAAGGCCTCCGCTCTCTCGAACTGCCCTTCGTCTTCGAGCAACAGTCCGCGGCTGTACGCCACGAATGCCGCGAGCGAGCGTGTTGGCCGTTCCTCGATTGCGTTTCGCTCCGCCGTCGTCAGCGTAATCCCCATTTGCTGAAACAGGCCGAGCGCGATGTTCTTTTCGAGGGTCAGGAGTTGGTCGAGCGCCCGATTATCGTTGGTTGCGCCGGCGACTCGCGTCGTCGGCACATCGATCACCGCCGCGTCGACGCGAAGATCCGGCCCCTGTTGCAGGATCGAGCCCTGCACGAGACGTCCCGCCTGGAGAATTTTCCCGGCGCGCACGTTGCTCGACGAATCCGTCGCACCCGACGCCTGCAGCTTGATCTCGTCCAGCACTGCTTGCAGCCGCAGGCGCTCGACCACCGTCAATCGGGACGAGCGCGCGAGGTCGGTTGTCAATAGTTCCGCCAAGCCGCGCTCGAGCGGTTTCAGCGATGTGTCGGCGCCGCTGAACGCGAGCGGCAGGACCGCCACCACGTTAGGCGTTCCGGCAACTTGTGCGAGCTTCTGCTCGTCGCGAACTTCGGCCCGCGCCGTTTCCTCGAGCTGCTTGCGTTGGAGCGCGGCGAGCCGTGCCTCGAGTGCATGACGCACCCGGCTCGTGCGCCCATATTCGACGTAGGACGCGTACGCCGTGCGTGCGGTCGCGAAGTCGTGCTGCCCCTCCGCCGTCAGGCCGAGATAGAGTGCCGCCGTTCCGTCGCGCGGGTTGAGCTTGGTTGCTTGTTCGAGCGCGGTTCGCGCCTCCGTCAATTTTCCAGACTTGTAATAAGCGATCCCGAGCGAACGGAGCACTGGCTCCGACTGCGGATTGTTCGCGCGGTCCTGCTCGAGCCGGGCGATGGCCTCTGGGCCGCCTGCGGTTCCCCCTCCGCCCATTGTCGCGCAGGCCGCAGCGCCTAACGCGAAAGCGAAAAAGCCGACTGATTTAATTATTCTCATAATCGCACTCCTACCGATCGGGATCCAGCATGTCCTCGAAGCGCATCCACTGCGCATAGAAATAGAGATCGACATAGCCCACGCTGCCGTGACGGTTCTTCCGCACCAGAAGCTCCGTCGCGCCCTCGATGTCGCGCGCGCTGTCGTACATACCTTCGCGATACAGGGCGAGCACGACGTCCGCGTGATGCTTCACCGCGCCGAGCGCCCCGAAATCGTCGAGTTGCGGCCGCCGATCCGGGCGGGCACCAAGCAATGGAAGCTGCGCCGTCGCCAATATGGCGACGCCCGCGTCCAGCGCCAACGATTTTAGTGCGCGTATCGCCGACGCTTGCTCCTCAGCGGCATCGCGTCGTCCCGCGCCTATGCCCTGAATGACGTCGATGATGACGAGATCGGGGACACCGGCTTCATCCCACCCCTCGGGCAATCCGTCCGGGGAGGCGCTGGCCAGTCGCCCGAATCGTGGGAGGCGCTCGCGAAGTCGCACCGCGGCCGCACCGACACGAGCGCGCGCCAATTCATCGAGTGTTCCTTGACGCAGCTCGTCGACGCGAACGCGCCCCTCCATTGCGAGCACGCGCTCCATCAGGCGCTGTTGCGTCATCTCTGCCGAGAAATAGCCGACAGAGTGATGCTCGGCTGATCGCAGCGCGATTGCCAGCGCGAACGCGGACTTCCCGCTGCCCACGTCGCCACCAAGAATGGCGAGATCTCCACGCCGAAATCCGCCGCCGAGGCTTCGGTCGAGGCTCGCAAAGCCAGTTGTGATCGTATCGGTATCGGGTGCGCCTTCGGCGATCGCATCGATCTGCCCCAGCAGCTCCGGTAGAGAGGACGCTGCGGTCTCGCCCGGCGGCGATGATTCGCCCTTTGAGCTCATGGTCGAAAATGCCCGCGGTCCGCGAGAGCGGCAAGCTTACTGATCATCCTATGCATCACTTCGCAAACGCACGCGCCAATCGATCGAGCTCCAGTCGCGCCGCAGCGTCGAGATACGCATCTACCGCAGTCAGCATGTTCGCCAACGCCGGCGTTACGCCCACGAGATCGCCTGCTGTCGCGTCCGCGAGCTTGGTGAGTGGTGCACGCACCGCGGCAGGGAGTGCGACGCTTCCAAGCCACCCGCGTGCCGCCGCCGATCGCTCGACGCGCGACGCGGTAGCGATCTCTCTCTGAGGGAGACAATCGTCGACGAGACGTGCGACGAGATACGTGGCGAGCGCCACCTCGCGCGGTCCACCGAGCGGCGCTCGTCCCGCGAGCGTCGCGAGCGCGCGAAATCTGAATGCGGGCGTCGTCAATCCGTACGGCGGCGCCGTTGGCGCGAAAGAACCTTGCGAACCAGTCACGCGACCAATCTGAAGAGAGTCCATAGCCTCTGCGAGTACCATCTGGGGCGCGCGCGACGCGCGCACGAGTACAAATAGGCCTCTTGCGAGGGCAAGCGAGCAAGCGCTTCCCGCGTTCGGCGACGCTCGGCTACATTCTCTCGGCATGGCAGCGAACGGGAAGTCCGTGCTCTGGGTGGACGACGAAGCCGAGCTTCTCGAGCCACATCGCATGTTTTTGCGGGACAAAGGCTTCAGCGTCGAGTCGGCAACGAATGCGGAAGATGGGGCCGAGTTACTGCGGCGGCACGCTTTCGACCTCGTACTGCTCGATGAGCAGATGCCGGGCACACGCGGTCTCGATGCGTTTCGAGAATTCAGGGAGATCGCACCGAACCTCGACATCGTGATGGTCACCAAGAGCGAGGAAGACACGACGCTCATGGAAGCGCTCGGCGCCGAGGTCAGCTCGTATCTGGTGAAGCCAGTCACGCCGCGACAGGTATATGCCGTCGTCGCACGCCTCTTGGAAGGGACGCGCATTCATCACCAGGCGCTTGCGCGTCGATTCGTCCATCGCTTCCGCGAGCTACAAGCCGAATCCTTTCGCGACCTCGATTGGCGAGGTTGGATCGATCGCTTCACCGAGCTCACGCAGTGGGACCTCGATCTCGTGGCTGCCGGCGAGACCGGACTCACGGAAACGCTTCGTGGCCTCTATCCGGACATGCGTCGGGAGTTCGCGAGCTTCATGCGCCGCGCGTACCCGAAATGGGTGAGTGATCTGTCCGGCGACCGACCGCCCCTGTCGGTCGACGTCGCGCACGAGTTTCTGCTTCCCATCATCGAGCACGATCGTCAGGCGCTCTTCGTCGTCATCGACTGCCTACGTCTCGATCAGTGGCGTTTCATCGAGCCGCGCCTCACGACGCTATTCGAGATCGAGACGACGCACTATTTCTCCATCCTGCCAACGGCGACGCCGTATTCGCGCAACGCTCTCTTCAGCGGTCTGTTTCCGTGCGAGATTGCGGCGCGATTTCCGGACTGGTGGGGCGAACGTGAAGACGAGACACTCAACGCGCACGAGCGCGATCTGCTCGAGGCACAATTGGCGGAGCTCGGCAAGCGGATTCCCGTTCGCTACGAGAAGATCTCGTCGGCCGGTGAAGCCGACGATCTCGAGCGTCGCCTCGGCAGCTTCCTCGCCGGCGACGGCATCGGTGCGTGCGTCTTCAACTTCATCGATCTGCTCACGCACGGCCGCTCCGAGTCTGCCATCCTCTACGAGGTGGCGCGCGACGAGACAGCGTTGCGCGAGCTTACCCAGCAGTGGTTCCTGCGGTCCGCGGTATTCTCGTTGTTCAGCGAGGCGGCGCGTCGAGGCGTGAAAGTGCTCGTCACCAGCGATCACGGATCGATTCACTGCCAAACGCCGGCAACGGTATTCGCGAAGCGCGACGCGACTCCCAATTTGCGCTACAAGTTTGGCGAGGACCTGCGCGCAGAAAATCCGGATTATGCGCTCCTCTTCCCCAACGAGGATTCACTAAAACTTCCTCGCCGAGGCCTCGGCGCCAATACGCTTCTCGCCACGGGTGACACGTTCTTCGTCTATCCGACAAAGTTGCGACAGTACCAAAGCCGATATCGCGGGTCATTTCTGCACGGCGGCGTCACGCCGGAGGAGTGCATCCTGCCCGTCGCGCTGCTCACTCCGCGCTGATGTATCGACGTCTCCTCCGATTCCTGCGCCCGCACTCGGGGCGAATGCTCGGCGCGATCGGCGCGAGCGCGCTCGCCGCGATCTTCGACGCGTATTCCTTCTCGCTGCTCATTCCGTTCCTGAATGCGCTGTTCGGGATGCCGCAGCTGCTCCCACGCAATTCCGGTTGGCTCAGCGCGTTCCTGGATCGCACGATCGGGATGCTGCTCGATCCCAACGACAAGATGGGATCGCTGCAGGTCGTGATCTTCATCATCGTCGCGTCGGTCGCGCTCAAGAACTTCTTCGTCTGGCTCGCCGGCAATCTCGGCGCGCAGTTGCAGGAGTACGTGACGCGCGACGTTCGAGACGCGGTCTACACGCACCTGCAGCGTCTCCCACTCGCCTTCTTCGCGCGCACGAAGGTCGGTCAGATCATCTCGCGTGTCATCTCCGACACGACCCAAGTGAAGGCGGTGATCACGACGCTCGTGACACAATCATTTCAAAGCGCGGCTTTGGTCCTCGCCTATATCGCCGTTCTTCTGTCCACCTCCCTGCGACTCACGCTCATTGCGCTCATTGTCGCTCCGCTCGTCGTCGGGGCGCTGCAGCCTTTGCTCAAGCGGCTCCGGCGCGGCTACCGCCGGCTCGGCGACGACTACGGCGAGATGACCAGCGTGCTGCAGGAAGCCGTTACTGGCGTCCGGCTGGTGAAGTCCTTCGGTGCCGAGCCGTACGAGGAGGGTCGGTTCCTCGAGGCGAGCAACCGTTATTCCGACGGGTTGATGCGCATCACGCGCGTCGCTTTCTTGTCACAGCCGATCACCGAATTTCTTGGAACCCTGGTGGCCGTTGCGATTCTGTGGATCGGGGCGAGGATGGTGCTCGTTGGCCATACGCTTCAGTCGGCGCAGCTCATCACCTTCCTGGTCATCGTCATGCGCCTGCTACAGCCGCTGAAGCAGCTCTCGCAGGTGCCGACGACCGCGCAGCAAGCGCTCGCGGCGAGCGACCGGCTCTTCGAGATTCTCGACGCGAAGACCGAGTTGATGACGGACAACGGCACGCGCACCGTGGACGGTTTCCATGATGCGGTGGTGTTCGAGAACGTCTCGTTCGCGTACGAGTCGGAGCCGGTGCTCATCGACGTCGATTTCACGGCGCGCAAGGGCGAGGTCTTGGCTCTCGTCGGGCCGAGTGGGGCGGGGAAGAGCACGCTCGTCGATCTCATCCCGCGCTTCTACGAGCCGACTGCCGGCCGAATTTGCGTCGACGGCGCTGACGCACGCGACATCAAGCTGTCATCACTGCGCGGCCTAACGGGAATCGTCAGCCAGGACACTGTCCTCTTCAACGACACGGTGCGGAACAACATCGCGTACGGTGTCGCAGGCCGATTCACCGAGGCGCAAATTGTCGCCGCGGCGCGCGCTGCCAATGCGCACGGTTTCATTTCCGAGCTGCCGCAGGGCTACGACACGATTCTCGGCGAGCGAGGCATACGCCTTTCCGGCGGTCAGCGACAGCGCATCGCGATCGCGCGTGCCCTCCTCATCGATCCACCCATTCTGATCCTCGACGAAGCGACCTCCGCGCTCGACACCGAATCCGAGCGGCTCGTGCAGGAAGCTATAGATCGGCTCCTCGCCGGCCGGACGGTCTTCGTCATCGCCCACCGGCTATCCACCATCATTCACGCCGACCAGATTCTCGTGCTCGACCGCGGCCGTGTCGTCGAGCGTGGCACACACCAGGAGCTGCTCAGCCTCCGCGGCGTGTATTTCCGGCTGTACTCGATGCAATTCCGCGATGAACCGGTCGAAGGCCAACCTGCCGCTACTGTACAAGCCTGACGCTCGTTATGCGCCTGCTCTTCTATGTCGGCGACAAAGGCTGGAGTGGGTGCGCGCGAGCCTTCGTCGCCGCGGCGCGAGGGCTCGGTGCGCGTGGTCATCAGGTAACGCTCGTCTGTCCTGGCGGCAGTCCAACCGCGCGGCGCGCCGAAGCGTTGGGTGTGAACACCGTGCCGGCCGACCCCGATGCAACTGCCGCCGGTGATGCCTGGAGTCTCCGGCGCATCCTCCAGGAGCGCTTCGTCGAGGTGGCATTCGTCCACACTGATCGCGAGCAGCTCGTGGTGAGCTCGGCGATGCGGCTCGCGGAGCGGGGAGCAATCATTCGTCGCGTGCCCGCGTTTCTCACGCCCGCGCTGCTGCGCAGCGGGCGGCTCGCGCTACGAATCGCGAGCGCCGGATTGATATTCACGACGGAAGCCGAGCTGGCGCAGGCGCAAGCCTCGCCCGAGCTCGCGACGATGCCGCTGCCGCCTGTGGTAGCGCCGCTCGGCGTCGACGTCGCGAGTTACGAATCGGTTCGTCCCTTGGCCCGGGCTACTATTGGCGTCCCGGCGCAGGGCCTGCTCATTGTATGCAGCTATGAGCCGAGTGCGCGTTTTCGTTTGGCGACGGCGATGCGCACGCTCGCGCTATTGCTACCGCGACATCCCGATGTCCACCTTGCTGTACTTGGTCCTGGCTCCCAAGACGATGACCTTCGCATGCACGCGGCCGCGCTCGGTGTGAGTAACTCCGTAACATTTCTCGGTCAGCGGCCGGATGACCTGGCAGTCCTGCGCGCGGCAGATGCCGGGTGGATCGTTGCCGGGGCCGACGAAGGTGCGTTCGCGTTCCTGGATCTGATGGCGATGCGTATTCCCGTACTCTCCGAGCGCGGCGTATTGCCGCAGCATTACGTTGCTGATGGAATCACCGGACTCCTCCTGTCGCCTGGCGCTCCGTCGCACACCGCGGCAACGGTTGCGCCGTTCTTCGTGCATCAGGAGCTCCGCACGGCAATGGGTAACGCGGCGCGCACGCGCGTGCAGCGCGATTTCGGCGAGGCCGATATGGTCGACGGCTTCGAGCGCGCCGCGTCGGCTGGTGCCGACCGCAAGCGGTGGTCGACGCGATGACGCACATCTCCGATTCACCCATGGCGGAACGAGGCGTTAGGCAACCGGACGGAGAGCACGTCGTCGCGTCTGCATCCCAGAAAGGCGATCGTCGTCGGACCCCGACTATTGGGCATCGGATCGAATATGGCGCGCTGCGTGGTGTTGTCGGCTTGCTCAAGCGGTTAGGCCTGCGCTCTGCGAGCGCCGTCGGCGCCGGACTCGGCAAGCTCGGGTATCGCCCGCTCGGGATTCGGCGCGAGGTCGTCGAGCGTCAAGTGCGCGCCGCGCTACCCGAACTATCGCCTAGCGAGGTACGGCGCGTCGCGAGGGCGAGCTATGCACATCTCGGCCGCACGACCGCCGAAACCGCCGTCCTCCCGCTCTACGACCGCGAGCGCATCATCTCGCTCTTCGAGGAAGTCGAAGGGTGGAGCATCGTCGAGGAGCGGCTCGCCCGTGAGAAAGGACTCATTTTCGTCACCGGTCACCTTGGAAATTGGGAAGCTGGCGGAGCGTACCTCGCGGCGCGCGGCCTCCCAATGCAGGCGGTCGCGCGCTACATGGCGAATCCGCTCTTCGATCGATATCTGACGAGCACTCGCGAGCGCATCGGGATGACCGTCGTTCACGACGACGAAGCCGTTCGCCGCGTGCCACGTGCGCTGCGCACTGGACACGCGGTCGCGTTTCTCATCGATCAAGGCGCCGTCGGCCTCGCCTCCACGTGGGTGCCGTTTTTCGGGCGTCTCGCGAAAACACCGCGCGGTCCGGCTGTCTTCGCTCTGCGTCTCGGTGCGCCCATTGTCTTTGGTGCGGCGATCCGTCAACCGAGTGGCCGCTTTCGGCTGAGCTTCGAGGCTATTGATTCGACCGCTACCGGAAACCTCGAGGTCGATGTCGAGCGCATCGTCGCCGACTACACGGCAGTGCTGGAGCGCTGGGTGCGACGCGCCCCGGAGCAGTACTTCTGGCATCATCGTCGTTGGAAGCATCAGCGACCGAACACGCCGCCCGAGCTCGGAGAGCCGACGTGACCGAGTCGCGCACGACGAATGCCTTACGAGGCGATCCACGAGCCTGGTTCGGTGCCGGTGTCGTGCTTTTCCTGATCACCATCGCGATTGCGGCGCCTCTCGTCGCCCGTCACGATCCCGTGCGCATCGATCTGATCAACCAGCTGACCCCTCCGTCGGCCGAGCACTGGCTGGGCACGGACATCCAGGGACGCGACGTGTGGGCGCGGCTCGTCTACGGCGCGCGCATCTCGCTCTCCGTCGGCATCGTTTCACAGATCATTGCGTTGCTCATCGGCGTAACGCTCGGACTCGTCGCCGGCTTCTACGGTGGTTGGATCGACGAGCTCGTTATGAGGCTTGCCGACATCACGCTCGCGTTTCCCACGCTCCTTCTCTTGATTGCAATGGTGGCGGCGCTCCAGCCATCGTTAGGAGTAGTCTTCGTAACGATCGGCGTCGTCGGGTGGGCTGGCATGGCACGGCTCGTCCGCGGCCAGGTGCTCGTTGTGCGGCAGCTCGAGTACGTGCAGGCGTCGCGCGCCCTTGGTGGCCGCGATGTTCGAATCATCGTGCGCCACGTGCTCCCGGGTGTCTTGGCACCTGTCATCATCGCCGCAACGCTCGGTATCGCCGGCGCGATCATCGCCGAGTCGTCCTTGTCGTTCCTGGGACTCGGTGTTCAGCCCCCGACGCCGAGCTGGGGATCCATGATCGCCGACGGACGCGATCTCAGTCAGCTCCGTCACGCACCCTGGACGTCCGTCTTTCCTGGCATCGCGATTGGCGCCGCCGTGCTCGGCTTCAATATGCTCGGCGACGCTCTGCGCGACGCACTCGACCCACGCTCATTCCGCGCAGCCATTCCGCGCGGCGCTGGCCTACCCGACATTGCGCGCCCATGACCGCCACACACTGTGGTGTCATCCTGAGCGAAGCGAAGGATCTGCCTTTTTGTCGTCAGCGGCCCGCCGGGTAGTCGGAGCAACAGATTCCCGAAATTCCACGGAACCGAAACTTGTCATTTGACGTCGAAGCGCTCCGTGAGCGCGAATTTCCTTGGGCTGCGCGCGGTGAGGCGATCTATCTCAACAACGCGAGCACCGGTCCATTGCCCGAGCGAACGGTGCGCGCCCTGCGTGAGTTCGACGCATTGCGCGCCGCGCCTTATCGCCTGACCGACGAGATTCAATTCGCGACGCTGGCAGCCGGCCGCGAGCTCATCGCGCGCCTCATCGGTGCCGAGACGACGGAGATCGGCCTCGCGGTGAACACGTCGTACGGCATCAACGTCGCGGCGTTTGGTCTCCCGTTAGGCCCGGGCGACGTCGTACTCACCCCCGATCGTGAGTTCCCTGCGAACGTCTATCCGTGGATGCAGCTCGCCGAAAAGCGTGGTGTGATTTACAGGCGGCTGCCCGCGTGTGATGGCGCGGTCGACGAGGACGCGCTGCGACGAGAGCTCGAGGATCCGGCCGTCCGCGCGGTCTCGGTGTCGTGGGTCGGTTTCGCGAGCGGCTACACGGTCGATCTCGAGGCAATCGGTCGAGCGTGCCGCGCGCGCGGTGCTTACTTCGTCGTCGACGCGATTCAGGGACTCGGTCCACTCGCTCTCGACGTGCGCGCGTGTCACGTCGACATACTTGCCTGCGGCGCGCAGAAGTGGCTGTTGTCACCTTGGGGCACGGGCTTCGTCTACGTTCGACGCGAGCTCATCGAGCAGCTCGAGCCGAACGTCGTGAGCTGGATGGCGGTGAAGGGCAGCGACGACTTCCGCCGCCTCGTGGACTACGATCTCACCTGGCGCGACGACGCGCGTCGCTTCGAGTTCATCACGTTGCCGTTCCAGGATTTCGCGGGCATGAATGCGAGCCTCGCGCTGATTCACGAGCTGGGGCCGAGCGCGATTCAGGGGCACGTCGCGGCGCTCGCCGATGTGATCGTTCTCTGGGCTGCGAGCCAGCGCGAGGTCGAGCTCGTGACGCCGTCGGTTCCTCGTCACCGCGCTGGCATCGTCGCGCTACGAATGTCTAACGCGGAGGCCGTGAGTCGGGCGCTGCGCGAGGCGAAGGTCAGTCACTCGCTTCGAGAAGGCGCGATTCGCTTATCGCCGCACTTCTATAACACGCGCGACGAGGTTCGGCGCGCCTTGGCTGTCATCGAGGCGAACCTGGGTTCTTCGGGGAGAATTTGAGGAATCGTGCGAGGTCGGGAAAACTGGGCCGCTGAAACCGCTATTCGCGCGTACTGTTACGGTTGCTCGCTCCGAAGAATCATCGTTCTACCGCAACCGGCATCACATCGCCGCACCGAACGCGTCAGCGGTGTCAGCGCAGTGTCAGCGCTATCAGCGGCCGCTCCGGCTACACCCCGACACGACCGCGACTGCGAGCCTAACGAAGGAGGCGGACCACCGCGTAATCCCGCTTGCCCTTTCCAAGAATCAAGTACGATCCGTGAAGCAACACACGGCTATCGACGAAGCGTTCCTGCGCGCCCAGCTTGCGCTTGTTCACCGAGATCCCGCCCTGCTCGAGCAGGCGGCGCGCAGCACCATTCGACGCGGCAAGTCCCGATGCGACCAGGAGCTTTAGCACATCCAAGCCCTGAGCGCCGTCGCTCACGTCCGCCTCCTTCACCTCGACGAACGGCGCCTCCGCGCTGAGTACGTCGAGGGCCGCCGATGACAGCGATGCTGGCTCGAGCCCGCCAAACAAGAAGCCAGTAACCTCCAGCGCTGCGCCCAACGCATCTTCGCCATGCACTCGGGTCGTCATATGGCGCGCCAACGCTTGCTGCGCCTCACGCCGCTCGGGTCGCTCTCCGGTCGTCTGATCGAGCGATTCGATCTCCTCGCGGCCGAATAACGTGAAGTAGCGCAGATATCGCCCAACGTCGCGGTCGTCCACGTTCAGCCAGAATTGATAAAACTCATACGGCGACGTCAGCGACGCGTCGAGCCACACCGCTCCCGCCTCGCTCTTGCCGAACTTTGCACCGGATGCGGTCGTGACTAACGGCAGCGTCGCGCACTGCGCCTCCGCGCCCTCTGTTCTGCGAATGAGCTCGATGCCCGCCGTGATGTTGCCCCACTGATCGCTGCCGCCGAGCTGAAGCAGCACGCCATATCGCCGATGCAGCTCCAGGAAGTCGTATGCTTGGAGCAACATGTAACTGAACTCGGTGTAGGAGATTCCAGCATCGAGACGCGCCTTCACCGATTCCTTTTGCAACATGATGTTGACGGTGAAGTGCTTTCCAACGTCGCGCATGAATTCGACAGTGCGCAGGCTTCGCAGCCACTCGGCGTTGTCGACCAGAATCGCCGCAGTGCCGTTACCGCCGGAGTCGTCGAAATTCAGGAAATGCTCCAGCTGCGCCCGGATACCTCGCACGTTGGCGTCCACCTGCTCGACCGACAGCAGCGCGCGCTCTGCTGCCCTGCCGCTCGGATCGCCGATGAGCCCAGTTCCACCGCCAACGAGTGCGATCGGCCGATGTCCGCTCCGCTGCAGATGCACCAATCCCATGATGGGCAAGAGATGGCCGACGTGCAGGCTCGCCGCCGTCGGGTCGAACCCCACATATCCCGATGCAACGCCCCGCTGCAGCAAAGCGGCAACGCCCTCGGTATGCTGATACAGCAGACCGCGCCATCGAAGCTCGTCGAGCAAAGTGTGCGTCATCGTTTCCATAATCGTCAAAAAATAGACGCGTGATGCAGAGCTCGCAGCTATTTTCTTCTCTATGCGTGTA
>DATBBP010000183.1:0-5949 GCA_036270935.1 Gemmatimonadaceae bacterium | reverse complement strand
GCCGCATAACGCTGTCGAGTACTTCATCTCGTACTACGACTACTATCAGCCGGAAGCGTACGTCCCGTCCACAGACACGTATATCGAGAAGGACGCGTCGATCAACGAGGACATCGACCGGCTTCGTCTGAGGGCGACGTCGAGTCTCATGGAGCGCGACGACGTCGTCATCGTCGCCACTGTCTCCGCGATCTACGGTCTCGGCGATCCGGTGCAGTACAAAGAGCAGATGGTCACGCTCACGACAGGTGAGAAGGTCGCTCGCGATCAGATCCTCCGCTCGCTCGTGAAGATTCAGTACAGTCGAAACGACGTTGCGTTCGAGCGCGGTACGTTCCGTGTGCGTGGCGACACAGTGGAGATCTTCCCTGCCTACGAGGAACAAGGCGTTCGGGTGGAAATGTGGGGCGACGAAGTCGAGCGCATCTCCAAGATCAACGTGCTCACCGGCGAGACGATCGCGACGCTCGATCGCGCGGCGATCTACCCGGCGAAGCATTTCGTCACACAACGGCCGACGCTCGAGCGTGCCATAAAGCTCATTCGCGACGAGCTCCAGGAACGCCTCACACTGCTGCGTGAGCAGGGCAAGCTGCTCGAAGCACAACGACTCGAATCGCGCACCAATTTCGACGTCGAGATGATGCTCGAGATCGGCACCTGTGCCGGCATCGAGAATTACTCGCGGCATCTCTCGGGACGAGCGGCGGGAGAGCGTCCAGCCTGTCTCTTCGACTACTTCCCCGAGGATTTTTTCGTCGTCGTCGACGAATCTCACGTGACGCTCCCGCAAATCGCGGGGATGTTCAACGGCGATCGTGCGCGCAAGCTCACTCTTGTCGAGTATGGTTTCCGGCTGCCGAGCGCGCTGGATAATCGCCCCTTGATGTTTGACGAGTTCCTCGCTCTAACCCCACGCGCTGTCTTTGTTTCGGCCACCCCGGCGGAGCTGGAGCTGCAGTTATCCGAAGGCGTCGTCGTCGAGCAGATCATCAGACCGACGGGTCTCATCGACCCGGAGATCGAGATTCGACCTGTTCGCGGGCAAGTTGATGATCTGCTGAACGAGATTCGCATTCGGGAGCGCCGAGGCGAACGCGTACTCGTTACCACGCTCACGAAGCGCATGGCGGAAGATCTCTCCGACTATCTCCAACAGGTCGGTGTGAGAGTGCGCTACATGCACTCGGACATCGACGCGATCGAGCGGATGGAGATCGTGCGCGGTCTCCGACTTGGCGAGTTCGACGTGCTGGTTGGCATCAACCTGCTGCGTGAAGGTCTCGACCTCCCGGAGGTTTCCCTCGTCGCGATTCTCGATGCCGATCAGGAAGGGTTTCTGCGCAGCGATCGTTCATTGATCCAGACCGTTGGCCGAGCCGCGCGAAACGTGCATGGTCGCGCGATTTTCTACGCCGATCGCATCACCGGCTCGATGCAGCGATGCATCGAGGAGACGGCCCGTCGCCGTGTGATACAGGTCGAGTACAATCGCGAACATGGCATCACGCCGACGACGGTAACGAAGAGCGTCGATCAGGTTCGGCTCATTACGCGCGTCGCCGACGCGCGAACGACGGAACGCGAGGAGCGTCGAGTCGCCGAGCCGGCGCGCGGCTACGCGGTGATGGATGCCGAATCGCTCGAGAAAATGCTCGAGCAGCAAATGCGCGACGCCGCGGCGGCGATGGATTTCGAGCTGGCAGCACAGCTGCGCGATCAGCTGTTTGAGGTGCGCGCGCAAGGCGCGTCGTCGGCGAAGAAGGCGCAAACCGCAGTCGGCGGCTCTCGGGCGAGCCGCTGAACGCCTTCCCAATGGAAGGTCATTCCCAGCCGCTCCCGCCACTCGCGGCGCGAGGTCATCTCGCCGTTACGGAGTCCCAGCTCACGGACTGGGGCGAGCGCTTCGGTCGGGCCGCTCGCCCTCCGCTCGTCGTGGCCTTGAGCGGTGACCTGGGGTCCGGCAAAACGACGCTCGCGCGCGCGATCTGCCGCGGTTACGGTGTGCATAACGAGATAACGAGCCCCACATTCACGCTCGTGCACGAATTTTCCGGTGCGCGATCGAGGGTTTACCACCTCGATCTGTACCGGCTCCGCGGTCCCGACGAGCTCGCGAACCTCGGTTGGGACGAGATCCTCTCGTCGGACGCGCTGGTGCTCGTCGAATGGGCGGAGCGCGCGGGAGACCTTCTTCCGCCGGATCACGTGCCGATTGTGTTGCAGCATCTTCCCGATGATCCGATGCGACGCTTGCTGTACGCCGGTGGCCACGTCGGCGAGCAGAAATTCGGAGATCACGCGTGATCACCCTCGTCGTGGACGCGTCGACATACGTCGGCACCACCGCCGTGCTACACGATGGCGAGGTGCTAGCCGAAGCGGACGCCGCGATGCGGGGACGCGAGGCGGAGGCGTTGATGCCGGCCGTCGTCGCCGCCCTTTCGCGCGCCGGCGTTCCGGTGCGCAATCTGTCTCGCGTCGTCTGCGGCGGCGGCCCGGGAAGCTTCACAAGTCTCCGAATTGCGGCGTCCATCGCCAAGGGCATTGCTGCGGGCGTCGGCTGCCAGCTCTACGCGATCTCGTCGCTAGCTCTACTGGCGGCCGGAGACGGCGCACCAACTCCGGGCGGGTATTTGGCAGCCCTCGACGCGCTTCGCGCTGAGGCGTACGTTGGCGGCTTCTCGGTCGAAGCCAGCGGGGAGATTGTGCTGACCATGTCGCAATCCCTGGTGCGTCAGCAGGATGTCGCGGGCATCGCGAGGACGCTTGGCGCCGAAACGATTGGACCTGGGCAGGAAATTGATCGGGCGCCTCGGGCTCGTGGCGTGATTGCGCTTGACGCGATCATCGAGGCGAACGGACCGGTCGACCTTGGCAGTTGGGAGCCGGCTTACGGTCGGAATGCGGAGGCGCAGGTGCGCTGGGAAGCCACCCATGGACAGCCGCTACCGTTAGGTGGCACGTCGACGTGACGATGCGCGTCGGCCGCGTTCGAGATGACGACATCGCCACGATTGCCGAGATCGAGCGCCGCTCGTTCTCCGATCCATGGTCCGAGCGTTCCTTTCGCGACGTTCTCGCGCACTCGCGGATGTTTTTTGTCTGCGCCCGCAACGGAACGGACGAGTCTCCCGTACCGCGTGCGCTCGGTTATGTTGTCGCGTGGTTTGCGGGAGGGCAGGGTGAGATCGCGAACCTCGCAGTCGATCCCAATGCGCGCGGACGCGGTATCGGTTCCGCGCTGCTCGATGCAGCCCTCGAGGAAGCAAGGCGCCAGAAGACCGACGAAGTTTTTCTCGAGGTTCGGAGCTCCAATCTCCGTGCACGACAACTGTACGAGTCGCGTGGATTCGCTGAGGTTGGGAGGCGGCGTCGCTATTATCGTCAGCCGGTGGAGGACGCAGTAATCTTACGTCGCACCGAGCCAGTTGCTGCTAATCCATGTTCTGAAGTGTGAAGTAAAAGCTGTTGTGGCAAAGGAGCTTGTGCGGTTTCGCCAAGAAAGTGTTCGAGGTGCGTGAATTCGGTTGAGCGTTTTACTGGGTTGGATGACACTGTACGCGGCGAGAACTGAGGCCCCTCTCGCCAGGAGGATTACGTGAGCCGTAGCCTGAACAAGGTCATGCTGATCGGCAATCTCGGGAACGATCCCGAAGTTCGCTCGACAGCGGGTGGAAATCGTGTTGCAACCTTCTCTCTCGCCACGAGTCGGACGTGGAACGACGCTGCCGGCTCCAAGCAGGAGAAGACCGAGTGGCATCGTTGCGTCGTATGGAATTCGAAGGCGTCGCAGCTCGCCGATATCGTCGAGCGGTATGTGAAGAAGGGCGACAAGATCTACGTCGAGGGCCGAGTCGAGTACCGTCAGTGGCAGGACAAGGAAGGACAAACCCGGTACAGCACCGAGATAAACGTTCGCGAGTTGATCATGCTCGGAACGCCGCGTGGAGGTGGTGGTGCGCCTGATAGCGACGGCGAAGGCGCGAGCCAGCGCCCGAGTCGCGCACCAGCGACGCAGAAGGCCAAGGCAGCCGCTGGTGGAGATGACTTCGAGGACTTCCCGGGAGCGCTGGAAGACGAGGACGACGATCTGCCGTTCTGAGTGACCAGTGGCGGGTCCTTAATTCTCGAAACTCGCCACGTGCCACTCGCCACTTGGAACTCTCCACTCCAGTCACCAACAAGAGCCGCCTCCGAGGCGGCTCTCGTTTCTTCTCGGCAGCCAATTCGTCATTTGTGAGCGGCGCATCTCGGACATCACGACCGAACTGGAGTGCTTTTATGGTCTGCCGAGCAGTTCGCAGGGAGCAGGCTGGATCTAAGATTCGCACGTCGAGCGTAGCCATTGCGGCGGCGCTCGTCCTTGCGTTGCTCGGCACGTCGACGGCGTGGGCCCAGGAGTCAACGGCACCGTCGCATACGGTGAAACGCGGCGACACCCTCTGGGATCTCGCGAAGCTCTACCTTGGCGATTCCTTCCTGTGGCCGGAGATCTACCGGCTCAACACGGACGTCATAGACGACCCGCATTGGATCTATCCCGGCGAAGTGTTGAAGCTACCAGCGCCCGGTACGACGCCGCCTGTCGTGGCGGAAGCGCCACCGGTGAAGCAGGCAGGCGAGCCGGTTCCAACGGCGCCGATCCCGTCCTCGGCGCCAGTGCCGCAGCCTTCAGCGGCTGCGGTCTCGTCGGCGGCCACTGGGGCCCCCGTGCCCGTGTACGAGCCACCGGCCGGCGTTCTCGATGGGCCGACCGTGTTCCCGCGACAGCGCATGACGGTGGTAACGACGCAGCGTCGCGCGGAGAAGAAAGCGCCGATGCCGACCGTCACGCTGGGAACGTTCATCTCGGCGCCGTTCGTCGATCGCTCCGGCGGACCGCGTGGAGCCGGCCATATCCAGAAAATCGTGAATTTGTCGGTCACGCTTGCGGGCCAGAGTGGCAGAGATCGAGCGCAGCCGCATGACGATCTACTCATCTCTCCGCCGGCCGGTTCGGCGGCGGCGGAGGGAGATCGCTACATCACCTACGCGTTAGGTCCCTACGTCGAAGACTTGGGACAGGTCATCGTGCCGACGGGCGTAGTCGAAGTGACGCGAGCGCCGAGAGACAGAGAGGCCGCCGTTGCGCGCGTCATCCGCATGTTCGGCGAGATCATGGCCGATCAGCGTCTCATGCCGTACGACAGCACCTCTCTTCACATCTTTGGGCATGCAGAACCTGTCTCCGATTCCGCGATCACGACGGTGAAGCTCGTCGCCGGAGCGCCGATTCTGCCGGGGTTGCAAGACTACGTCCTCGTCGACGTCACCTCGCACGATGGCATCAAGCTCGGCGATGAGTTCGAGCTCTTCGAGCCTCACCATAAGACTGAAGGCTCCGACTACGCCGATCCCGAGATTCCGATTGCGCGCGCCATGGCGGTTCGGGTGACGCCCTATGCGACGACGCTCATGATCACGGGCGAGAAACATCCGAAAATCGAGGCTGGAACGCTGGTGCGGCGAGTCGCGACGATGCCCTAAGGCTCGTCCAGACTATAGATTGGGGCGACCGCCATGACCGCGATCGCCCACTTCGTCGCCATCTCGCTTTATATCGGCGCGGCTGCTGTTGCTGCGACGCCGTTCGCTCGCCCGGTGGGCGCGCCTGTGCGTGGCGTCATCACGCTGCTCGCTGCGGGCGTCTTGATGCATGCGCTTGCCCTTGCACTCTTCGCGAGGAGTGTGGGTGCCGTGCCAATGACCGGTCTTGGACCGGCTCTCTCGTTTGCCGGTTTCGTCCTTGCGGCAACCCTGCTTGTTGTCGAGCTGCTAGCGCAGGAAGTCTCGCTGACGCTCGTCGCTGCGCCGCTTGCGGCATTGCCAACGACCTTCGCGAACATCATCGGCCTCACGCCGGCTCATGAGCCACCTGGGGTCAGAGGAATTTGGTTGTTCGCGCAC
>DATBBP010000182.1:0-3878 GCA_036270935.1 Gemmatimonadaceae bacterium | reverse complement strand
GCGAGTCCTTCTTCGGTTGGGAGATCGAGGAGCACGGTGAGGTCGGGCATCAAGCCCGCCGTCGCCATTGCATTGGCGGCAGCAAGATCATCGGCGGAAATGCCACGGCCGGCGCCCTGGTAGGCGTAGGTCGAGAGAAAGAATCGATCGACGAGCACGATCGATCCCTTGCTGAGTGCAGGTCGCAGTACCCGTTCGACCAATTGCGCGCGCGACGCCATGAACAGCAGCGCTTCCGCGGGCGGCACGATGTCGGAGTCGGGGTCGAGCAGAATGCGGCGGATCTCGTCACCGAGCACGGTTCCCCCGGGCTCACGCACCGCGACCACATCCTGACCGCGCGCCACCAGCCACTCGCTCATGAGGCGGAGCTGAGTGCTCTTGCCGGCGCCCTCAGGGCCTTCAAAGACGATGAACACGCTCGAGGTGCACCTCTTAGAGCGTGATTATACTGCTCGTCGCTCCCTTCTCGATCCCTTCCAAAATCCAGTCGTTCACCTTCGACATCACCTTGTCGAAGTTCTCCTGCGCGACGAGCAAACGCTGATATGTCGTCTTCGACTGAATCTGTGAGAGCAGTGTATCGAGGTCGCGCTCCATGTCCTCCGTCGGGCGCTCGCCACGTTGCAGCATCCGTTGCGCGTCGAGTCGCAGCTGTTCCATCTGTTGGAGTAGCGCGACGGTCTCGCGATCCTCGTTCAATGCGTCGCTCGCGCGCCGGACTTCCTTGTATTCCGGACTCTGTCCGATCGTGCGTCCGAGGTCCTTGGCTTTGTCTTCGATCATTCGTTCTCCACGGTGCGTGCGACGCGCCTAGCGACGGACGGCAAGCACAAAACGCTCGCGTCCAGTGAGATCGAGGTGGACGCCAATGTCATGATAGCGTGCGTCGCGCGCCAGGCACTCGGCGACGAGTGAGGCACGTCGCGCATCCACCTCGAGCGCCAATAGTCCCCCTTCGACAAGAACATCCGCTGCCTCGCGCACGAGTCGCGTCGAGACGTCGAGCCCCTGGCCGCCGCTGAACAGAGCAACCGGCGGTTCCCAGTCTCGGACGGCGCGCGGCAGCTCCGCGGACTCGTCGTACGCGATATATGGGGGATTCGAGACGACCACATTCGCCCGCCGTCCGCTCGCCTGGATCGGCGTGAGCAACGAGCCGTGAGCAAACGTCACATGGGCGCGCAACGCGCCGCGGGCGCGCAGCATGTTGGCGTTCGCCGTCGCGACCGCCAGCGCCTCGAGCGACACGTCGGTCCCGAGCACTTCCGTAAACGGTCCTTCGCAAGCGAGGGCGAGCGCAATCGCGCCCGAGCCCGTGCCCACATCGACGGCCAGACCGGTGCTTATTCGAGCGCGCTCGAGCACGAGCTCGACGAGAAGCTCTGTCTCGGGACGCGGTATGAGCACACGCTCATCGACATCCAGCGTCAAATGGCGAAACGACGCGCGGCCCACTGAATACGCGAGCGGGGCGCCCCTCGCACGCTTCGCGGCGGCCGCCCGCGCGCGGGGCCACATTTCCGCCTCGACCTTCACATGCGCGTTCGCTGCAGGCCAGAAACGCGGCACGTCGTATAATGCGGCGACGATTTCGCGCGCCTCGAGCTGTGCCTCACGAGCCCCGAAAGATCCCGCGCTGAGCAGGACGGCCAGCTCCTCGACGAGCGCGCCGACCGAGTCGGTGGATGTCGCGACCGCGGGACGCACTTGGGCGCGCTCGGTCACGACCGTTCCTCGTCTTCTGCCATTCTCAACGCCTCGATGAGCGGTTCGAGCGCGCCGTCGAGAATGGCCGGCAGGTTGTGCGACGTGAATCCGATCCGGTGGTCGGTCACGCGGCTCTGCGGAAAATTATACGTGCGAACCTTCGCCGAACGATCTCCCGTGCCGACCTGCGTCTTCCGCATGCGGGCTCGCGCCGCTTCCTGCTCGGCGACCCGCATGTCGAGCAGCCGGGCACGCAGAATCTCCATCGCTTTCGCTTTGTTTTGTATTTGCGAACGTTGATCTTGCTGCTTGACCTCGATGCCCGTCGGTAGGTGCGTGATGCGCACCGCGGAGTCCGTCGTGTTGACGCCCTGGCCCCCTGGACCGCCGGCGCGAAAAACGTCGATGCGAAGATCCTTGTCCTCGATTTTGACATCGACCTCTTCCGCCTCGGGTAACACCGCGACGGTCGCTGCCGACGTGTGGATGCGTCCCTGATTCTCCGTCGCCGGCACACGTTGCACGCGATGGACGCCGGATTCCCAGCGCATCAGTCCATACGCGCCTTCGCCAACGACCTTGAACACGGCTTCCTTGATGCCGTGTAGAACGCCTGACGAGAGCGTGATCGTTTCCAGCTTGAAACCGCTGCGCGCGAGAAATCGCTCGTACATGCGATACAGATCAGCAGCGAAGAGCGCGGCCTCATCCCCGCCCGTCCCCGCGCGGATCTCGACGATCGCGTTGCGGTCGTCGAGGGGATCCCGCGGAATGAGCAGCGGCTTGAGCTCCTCCTCGAGCTTCGCGATGCACGTCTCGAGGCGGCCCTGTTCAGCGCGTGCCTCCTCGGCGAGCTCGGGGTCGTCAACGAGAACGAGCTCGCGTACTTGCGCGAGCTCGTCTTCGTACTTGTGGAGCTTGCCGGCCAGCTCGACGACGGCTGAGAGACGTCTGTGCTCTCGACCCAGCTCGGCCAGCTTGTGCGAGTCGCGCAGCGTGGCCGGGT
Source organism: Gemmatimonadaceae bacterium (assembly GCA_036270935.1). Taxonomy (GTDB): domain Bacteria; phylum Gemmatimonadota; class Gemmatimonadetes; order Gemmatimonadales; family Gemmatimonadaceae; genus AG2. Next base: position 1,162 of record DATBBP010000182.1, on the reverse strand, counting down.
CGGAGAGGGCTCGCTCGACCTCGGCCGCGCGAGCCAACACGTCCGCGAGTCGGTCTCGAAGCGACAGGGTCGAGCCTCAGCTCGACTGCTTGCCGAACTTCTGGCGGAAGCGCTCGACGCGCCCAGCCGTGTCGACGAGGCGCTGCTTCCCGGTGAAGAACGGGTGGCACTGCGAACAGACGTCCGTGTGAATCTCGGCCTGAGTGGATCGAGTCTGGAACGTATTGCCGCAGGCGCACTTCACAGTCGCCGTATGGTATTCGGGATGGATGTCGGTTTTCATGCGAACCTCTCTGACAGGATGAAACAGCTTTGAAATATATTCGGTCGTCAGCGTAAAAGACAAGCCGACAATGGGTTGGGAGTTTGACAGCGGCCCTCGTCCGGGGTAACTTCGGCGGCTAAAGCGCCTGTGTCAGTCCTTCGTTTCCTCGCGTTTCGACGGAGTCCTCGTGAGCCAGGTGACAACTCAGAACGTCGATTTTCTGGCGACGGTTCCGCTGTTCAACGGACTCGATCGCGTCGAGCTCGAGCGATTCGCCGAGGTCACGCGCGAGAAATCGTACCCGAAAGGCAGCGTCATCCTGTTCGAAGACGACCCGGGCGACTCGTTGTTCGTCGTGCGCGACGGGCGCGTCAAGGTCGTGCTCATCGGAGAGGACGGCCGGGAAGTCATTCTTGGCGTGCTCGGCGTCGGCGAGTACTTCGGTGAGCTTTCACTCATCGACGATCGGCCGCGCTCGGCACACGTGATCGCGATGGAAGATTCGAACTTGCTCGTGTTGCGTCGTGAGGATTTTCGAAAGCGCGTCGAGTCGTCGCCGAGCGTCGCTTGGTCGCTGTTGACGGAGCTGTCGCGCCGGCTGCGCCGCGCCGACGACAAGATCGGCGGGCTGGTCCTCCTCGACGTCCCCGGGCGCATCGCACGTCTCCTGCTCGACCTCGCCGAGGAGAGCGGGACCAATGCAATTGAGAAAACACTAACCCATCAAACGATCGCCCAGATGATCGGGGCCAGTCGTGAGACAGTTTCGCGCGCCATGAAGGATTTCCAGGACGCCGGCTGGATTACCGTCGAGCGCCGACGCATTGCACTCGCCGATCGCGCGGCGTTGGAACAGCGGGCGCAAGTTCGGATGTAGCTGTGACAACTGTCACGGGG
>DATBBP010000181.1:0-4165 GCA_036270935.1 Gemmatimonadaceae bacterium | reverse complement strand
ACGTGTCGTGGAACGTTCCCACGGTTACGCTGCGCTATCCAGCGAACATTCCTGGTTTGCCCGGACACATGTGGGCGAACGCGATCGCGATGGCGACACCGGTCGCGCACAAGGGAACGCTCGCCGGCGCCAAGGTGCAGGCGCTGACGTTGATCGATCTGCTCACCCAGCCGCAGGTGATCGCCGACGCCTGGACGTACTTCCGCGATGTGCAGACGAAGGACAGGAAGTACAAGTCATTCCTATCGCCAACCGATCAGCCGCCGACGTTCTTGAATGCCGAAACGATGGCGAAGTATCGCCCGGCGATGCGCGCGCTGTATTACAATCCGGCGAAGTACTCGACGTATCTCGAACAGTTAGGCATCAAGTATCCTACGTTGAAGCCGAAGTCGGCGACACCTTAAAAGGTGCTAGGTGCTAGGTGCAACACCTAGCACCTAGCACCTAGCACCTCAGATGTAACGCATCCAGGCCGCCGGATTCTGTGCTTTACGACGCGCGTACCACCGGCACGGCACATAGAGCACCGCGACGACAATCGCGAAGACGAGATATAGAAGCGCTAAACTCCAGCGATTGGCCGGCGGAATCGAGACGTAGGGCGCCGAGTCGAAGCGAGCCGCCCCGACTTGTCCGTCGCGAATGAACCAGGCGACGAGCGACGCGGCGTGAATCAGTGGAATGTGCAGCATGTAGTAGAACATCGGCACGCGGCCAAATATCGTGATCACGTTACTAAACCAGCCGCGGGCACGCTCGGCGAGAGGAATGAGAGCGATCGTCGGCCCGAGTGTCATCATCAGGAACAGTTGCGATGCCGGGTATTTCTGCTGGTTGAGCAATCTCAGGAAGGCCGGCGGAGCGCCGTTAGGGACCGGGCGCGTCGCGACGAGAAGGCCGGCGATGATGATGAATAGCGCCGTCGCCGCGAGGCCAATACGAAGGCACAGCCGCCGCCGCTCGCCTTCTTCGCGCGCCATGATCGTTCCGAAGCCATAGCCAGCGGCCATCACGCCGATCCACGGAACGATCACGTACAGCACTGAAAGCGATGTCGGGCCGACCTTGACCTCGCCGCCCAGATACAGAAGCTGCCAGAACCACTGCGTCGACTGCGGCATCACGCCCGCCAGCGGCGTGATGAGATTCTGTCCGAGGATGAGGGCCAGGCCGATGACGCCGACCACCGACGGTGGTAGCTGCACGAGCGCCGCCATGATCACCATGCACCAGCCGAGCATCCAGATCACGCCGGCCAGGAGATGAGTAAAGTCGAACGTGAACGTCCACGCGACGTGCAGCACGGTAAGCTCGAGCGCAACCAACAAGAGACCGCGCGTCACCAGAAACTTCGCCAGGGCCTTCGTGTCACCGAGCTTGCGGCCGAGAAAGAACGCGCCCGTGCCAGCGAGAAATACGAACGCGGGCGCGCAGAAGTGGGTCACCCAGCGCGTGAAGAAGACGCCGGGTGTCGGTCCGCCGGCGGGCACGCCCGAGTAGACGCGCACGTGATCGATTGCCATGAGAATCATCACGACGCCGCGCACGAAGTCGAGCGAGGTAATGCGCGATGTCGTACGGCCGGGCGTGTAGGCGGCCCTGTCGTACGACGGTGCACGAGCGGCAGGAACGGATGCGGTCACGGAATCCTCCGGACTGGGTGCTGGGTGCTAGGTTATCACCTAGCACCTTATCGAAGTGGTATACAACCCTGCGTCCGCAAACGGTCGTCAGCGTGCAGCGAACGGTTCTCCGGCGAGGACGCGAATTCGCCGCACCACTTCTTCGCGTCGTCGACGGCTTACTGGCACTCGTGTGCCGTCGCGGAGTACGAGAATCGTATCGCCCGAATCGCCTCGCATCTCGCGCACACGCTCGATGTTGACGATCGCGCCGCGATGGGCTCTCACGAATTGATTGGGATCGAGGCGACGCTCGAGGACCGCGAGCGACTGCCGCATGAGGTGACGGCGGCCGCGCGCGTGAATCGCCGCGTAGTAATCATCGGCTTCGATCCAGTCGATCTCGTCCGCGTCGAGCAGCAGCTCACCCGTCGACGTCGGCACCACGAGCCGAGCCGCACGCAACGCTCTCGTTATGCTCTGTCGCTCACGCTCCGACACGAGCGCGGTGAGTCGGCGAGAAAGCTCGATCGCCGCAAGCGAGTGCATGCGATCGCGCGTGCGCTGCACCGCTTCGACGAATCGCGCTTCCTCGATTGGCTTCACGAGATAGTCCAATGCGTGCGCCTCGAAGGCGCGAACGGCAAAGTGATCGTAGGCCGTTATGAAGATCACCGCCGGTAGCGTCGACGACCCGAGCGCGGCGAGTACAGCGAAGCCGTCGAGCTCGGGCATCTGCACGTCGAGAAAGAGCAGATCAGGGTGCAGCGTGCGAACCAGGTGGACCGTCTCGCGTCCATTGCGCGCTTCACCGACAACCTCGACGTCGGGTTGCGACGTCAGGAGTTGACGGATCCCGCGTCGCGCAAGCGGCTCGTCGTCGGCGATCACGGCACGCATTTGGACGTCGTCAAGCATCCGGGCCTCTCAAAAGCGGCATTCGCACCGTCGCAATCGTGCCACCACTTTCGCCGCGACGCAACTCCAGGCGGCCGGCGCGCCCAAACAGGGTGTCGAGGCGAGCACGCACATTCGCGAGGCCAACACCGGCTTCCGCCTCCTCCTCGCGATAGCCTGGCCCGTCGTCGCGAACGCTCAGCACGAGCTGATTGCCGACAGCCGCTGCCGAAACCTCGATCTCACCTGCCTCGCTCCGCTTCGCGATGCCATGGCGAACGGCATTCTCCACGAGGGGCTGGAGGATGAACTCCGGCACCAAGGCGTTGCGCACCGGCGGATCGATCGACCAGATGAGCCGCAATCGATCCGAGAAACGAACCTGCTCGATCGCGAGGTACTGCTCGATGAATCGCAGCTCCTCGCTCAGCGGCACCTCGTGGCGCTTCTCACCCTGCAGCACCTGTCGCAACACCGCGCCTAACCGCTCGAGCATGCGCGTGGCGTCTTGCGTCTTCTGATCCCGCACGAGGACCGCGAGCGCGTTGAGGCTATTGAAGAGAAAATGTGGATTGAGCTGCATGCGGAGCGCGCCCAGCCGCGCTTCCGCGAGCTGCGCCGACAATCGCGCCTGCTGCGCCTCCCGTTCGCGTGCCTCGGCGAAATAAGTAAACGCATACACGCAGCCGAGGAACGCGAAGTACATCACGACGGACCACGGCACACTGGTCATGATCCAGCTGAGATAATCTCTGCCGAAGTGACCTCGCCACGGAAAGGTATCGAGAAGAAAACCAAGCAAGATCCCGAGGCTCGCCCAACCGACACAGAGGAGCAACGCGCCGATCGCGTGGATCACAATGATCCGTCCAATCCGATCGCGCCGCAGCGGCACGCGACGCGCCAGCACGATGACGATCGGTGTGAGCGCGGCGAGGAAGAGCCACTCGCTGCTCGAGAAGATCACATTGGGCCAGGGCACGCGCCGTTGCCCGGCAAGCCGCGACTGCACGTACCCGTCGAGCGCACTCAGCCCGGCCGGGACGAGACTCGCCGCCGCGATGAGTAACCAGCGCGGAGTGCGGGGCGCCGGGGTGCGGGGTGCGGGATTTGTTGTTAGAGCGTGAGTCGACACGCGGAGAGTGTACGCGCTCTGGTGGCGAGTGGCGAGTGGCAGGTGGCGTGGCGCGTGACGCGCGCTTCACTTCGTGCCCGTTGCGTGATGCTCTGTCCTCTGAAATGTCATGAAATCGTGAACCGCGCGCAGTGCCTCCGGATCACGCGTGCGAATGCGGAGCTCCGCGCCACGTGGAAGCTCGTTCGTCTCGTACGTGATGACGTCGTGCTTTGCCGCCATGACGTTGGCACCGGGGACGTCACGCATGTGCACCAAGACCGGCATCGAGAAGTCGCCGGCCTTGAACGCGATTGCGATCTGCCTCAAATGCATTCTGATTCGAGCGACGCCGGCGGAATCCGAAACGTTCCGCTGGAGCTCGATCCTGCCGCCGTCGGGAAGCGCATCGAAGTGATGCGTCGACGTGTACTGATCGACGCCCATGACGATCCTGCCGCGTTCCTGCATCGCGGCGAACGCGCTATCATGCGCCGAATGAGAGTGCTGCTGCGCGGAGAGCGTGGAC
>DATBBP010000180.1:0-4153 GCA_036270935.1 Gemmatimonadaceae bacterium | reverse complement strand
GCGGCTCGCGCAACTCGGCCGCCGAATTGAAGCGCACTTCGGCCGCCCGCAAGACATCGAATGGTGCCTGGCCGACGACGATTTCCAGATCGTCCAGAGCCGGCCGATCACGACGCTGTTCCCCATCCCCGCGGCGAGCGACGGAGAGAATCACGTTTATCTCTCCGTCGGGCATCAGCAAATGATGACCGATGCGGTAAAGCCCCTCGGGATTTCAATGCGGCAACTCGTGAACGCCCGCATGCAGGAAGCCGGCGGAAGGTGGTTCGTCGACGCCACGCCCGGCCTGGCGTCGCCGACGAGCCGCGCCGCTTTTCTCGATATGCTCGGGAAATCCGACCCGCTGATCAGAGATGCGCTGCAGACTCTTCTCGATAGGGGCTTCATTCAGTCGCTCCCGCACGAGAGTCGAGGCGCTCCGCCGGCCACCGGCGCAGCGACGCCGATCGAGACCAATCCGGCCATAGTCGCTGAGTTGCGCGCGCGCAGCGAGGCCTCAATCGCCGCATTGAAGCGCGACATCCGTGGGAAGTCCGGACCGGAGCTGCTCGACTTCATTCTCGCGGACTTCGAGGAGATGAAACGGATCTTGTTCGATCCACTGAATCATCAGGCGATCATGGCGGGAATGGACTCTTATTGGTGGCTGAACGATCGACTGCAGGAATGGCTGGGCGAGAAGAACGCAGCCGACACGCTCACGCAATCCGTCCCCGACAACGTCACGTCGGAGATGGGGCTGGCGCTGCTGGACGTCGCGGACGCAATCCGCCCGCATCCAGAGGTGGTGGCATTTCTCCGGCAGGTCGAGGATGAGAATTTCCTAAACGAGCTGCCGAAGCTTGGGGGTGGGCGCGAAGCGCGAGACGCCATGCGGGCGTGGCTTGACCGCTATGGGATGCGCGGCGCGGGCGAAATTGATATCACACGACCGCGTTGGAGCGAACGGCCATCCATGCTCGTGCCTCTCCTCCTCGGCCACATCGAACACTTCGAGCCGGGCGAAGCCGAGCGGCGCTTCGAGCAAGGGCGGCAAGAAGCCTCGAAGAAGGAGCACGAGCTGCTGGAGCGTTTGCGCGCCTTGCCGGACGGGGAAGGGAAGGCCGACGAGACGAAGCGGATGATCGATCGCGTTCGCACCTTCACCGGCTACCGCGAATATCCGAAGTACGGCATGGTGATCCGCTACTTCATCTATAAGCAGGCGCTGATGGAGGAAGCCGAGCGGCTCGTACGGGCCCACGTGCTTCGTGAGAGGGAAGACATTTTTTACCTCACGTTCGAGGAGTTTCATGACGTCGTGCGCACGCGCGAAGTTGATGAAAGTCTCATACGCCAGCGCAAGGACGCGTTCACGTCATATCAATCGCTCACCCCGCCGCGAGTGCTCACGTCGGAAGGCGAATGTCTTACCGGCGCGTATCGGCGCGACGACGACGTGCCAACCGGCGCACTGGTCGGCCTACCAGTTTCCGCCGGCACTGTCGAGGGGCGCGCTCGCATCATCCTCGACATCGCGGCCGCCGATCTCGAGGCGGGCGACATACTGGTCACGACCTTTACGGATCCGAGCTGGACGCCGCTATTCGTCGCGATCAAGGGTCTCGTGACGGAGGTGGGTGGCTTGATGACTCACGGCGCGGTGATCGCAAGGGAGTACGGCTTGCCGGCCGTCGTTGGAGTGGAGGACGCCACTCGCCTGATCCGCGATGGACAGCGGATCCGCGTGCACGGAACGGAAGGCTACGTGAGCATTTTGGACTAACGTTCCAAATCACTTCACCGGCCTTGCTCCGAGCACCACATTACATAGGCGCTCCACACTCTCATCTTCGTGTATCAACCAGCATGACCAGCCTTCCCGCGCGGTCCGCCGCGCCCATCATCGTCGCGCTCTGCGTCGCCGGCGCGTGTAGCAAACCAGCGAAACCCTTCGCACCGCCGCCAGCCCAGGTCGGTATCGTCACCGTCGCGCCGGCGAGCATTCCCGAGGCGTACGAGTTCGTCGGCCAGGTCTCGCCGTTCCGGCGCGTGGAAGTGCGCTCGCGCGTCGAAGGCATCGTCACCGAGCGTCCTTTCACCGAAGGCACCTACGTCCAGAAAGGACAGATCCTGTACAAGCTGGACGTCGTGAAGTACGACGCGGCGTATCGGAGCGCGGTCGCGCGCCTCGACAACGCGAAGCGCACGCTCGCGCGCCTCGAGCCCCTCGTGCCCCAGCACGCGGTGGCGCAGCAGGACGTGGACAACGCGCGCTCCGAGCTCGAGTCGGCGCAGGCCGCGGTGGATGTGGCGAAGAAGGATTTGGACGATACGGTCATCCGGGCGGAGATCTCCGGGCAAGTCGGACGCGCGGGTCTCGAGCTGGGGGCACGGGTGACGGGGCCAGCGGACTTGCTAGCAACAATAGATGAGCTGGATCCGATCTATGTGACCTTCCATCCGTCGTCGCAGCAGCTCCTCGCATGGCAGAGCGATCCGCAATCGCGGGCTCTGCTTGCGACGGGCGCGATGAGCGTGAGCAACGGGACCGGCAGCACAAACGGAATCGGCGTGCGCGTCGTACTACCAAACGGCTCGCTTCTTCCACGCGTCGGACACATCAATTTCATGTCGCCATCACTCGATTCGGCGAGCGGCACGCAGGAATTTCGCGCCGAGTTCACGAATGGTGATCGTCGTTTGCTGCCCGGACAGTTCGTGCGCGTGCGTCTCGAGGGATTCGCGCGCTCGAGCGCGCTCGCGGTGCCGCAGCGTGCGGTGCAGCAAGGATTGGGGCGACAGTTCGTCTACGTCGTCGGTGCGGGCGACACCGTTGTCGCGCGCGACGTCAACACGGGCCAGTGGAGCGGCAATCTCTGGCTCATCGATTCCGGTCTTGTCGCCGGCGATCGTGTCGTCGTCGACGGGATTCAGAAGGTGGCGCCGGGCCGCGTTGTGAGGCCGCTGCCGATCGATTCGACGGTCGCGAAGAAGGTGAAGTCGTGAGCGATAGCATGTACTCGCCGAACGGTCATGGCGAGAGTGAGGAAGTTCGCTACTTCTTCATTCGCCGGCCGGTGCTCGCGGCGGTGATCTCGATCGTGATCACGCTGCTTGGATTGTTCGCGATCCAGCTGCTGCCGATCGCGCGCTATCCGCAGATCTCGCCGCCGGCGGTGCGCATTCAGGCGAATTATCCGGGTGCGTCGTCGGAGGACGCCGCGCAAGCGGTCGCGGCGCCGATCGAGGAGCAGCTCGCCGGCCTGCAAGGCATGCTGTATTACGCATCGTCGAACTCGAGTGACGGCTCGACGAACATCACCGTCACCTTCGACGTCTCGCGCAATCAGGATCTCGCCGCCGTCGACGTGCAGAACGCGGTGAAGCTCGCCGAACCGCAGCTGCCGGACGCGGTGCGCACGAACGGCATCACGATTCTCAAGGCGAACACGGATATTCTCGCAGTCGTGGCGTTGCGTTCGCGCGATCCCCGTTATGATGCGACCTATCTCGCCAATTATTTGAAGTTGAATGTTCTCGACGAGCTGAAGCGCGTGCCAGGTGTCGGTGACGCGACGCCATTTCCCGCGCGCGATTTCGCGATGCTGCTCCGGCTCGATCCGGACAAGATGGCGCAGCTCGGAATCACGGTGACGGACGTTGCCGCCGCGGTGCGCGAGCAGAACGCGACGAATCCGGCGGGACGCCTCGGCGCCGAGCCATCGCCGCCGGGCACGCAGCTGACGTTGCCGATCACCACACTCGGTCGCCTAACGACTCCCAAAGAGTTCGACGACATCGTCATCCGGGCTCGCCCGGACGGCTCGATCGTTAGGCTCTCGGACATCGGACATGCCCAACTGGGCGCCCGCAGCTACGACTTGCAAGGGCGCCTCAACGGCGTCCCGACGGCGTTCGCGCTGTTGTACACGCGGCCTGGCGCGAATGCGCTCGCGGTGAAGGAAGCCGTTCAAAAACGCCTCGTGGAGTTGCAGACCTCCTTCCCTCAAGGCGTCACCGCCGATCTTCCTTTTGATACAACGCCATTCGTCAGCGCGTCGATCAAGGAAGTGGCGATCACCCTCGTCGAGGCGATGATCCTCGTGACGTTGGTCGTCTTTCTGTTCCTTCAGAGCTGGCGTGCGACGTTGATCCCGATGCTGGCTGTACC
>DATBBP010000179.1:0-1739 GCA_036270935.1 Gemmatimonadaceae bacterium | reverse complement strand
TCGTTTCTCTACTACTCTAGACGCAAAATTTCGATTTTTTGCAATAGGCAGTTTCTTGACAGTTCACGGGCCTCAGTACTGTAGGCGGCGCACGACACGCCCGAACCGTGTGCCGGCCTAACGAATTGGGCTGTCGCATTTGGTACGTAAGTGCTAATGATGCTTGATCTTTGCTAGCTGTCCCGCAGCATGAGTGGCCTTCTCGGTTTGGGGTGTGCTCATGTCGCGAACTGAGACGAAATGGGCGCCCACCATCACAAACCTGATGTTAGAAATTCCGCGTCGGCGCACCTCATCCGAAGAATTCATGTCAAGTCTGACCTGAAAAAGTGACAGTTTTTCACGGCTATTCTGCTATCCGAAGAGCGCGAACGCGCCTCGCACGTCGCGAAGCGCGGCTTCCGTGACGCCTCTGGCGCGCTCGTTCCCCTCGCGCAGCACGTCCATGACGTACCCGCGGTCGCGCTCGAGCTCCGCGCGACGAGCTCGGATCGGCGCGACGAACGTTTCGAGAACGTCTTCCAGCCGTCGCTTGAGCGCTACGTCGCCGAGACCACCCGCCCGATATCGCTCCTTCAACTCGACCACGGTCGTGAAATCCGGATCGAAGGCATCCAGATAGGCGAAGACGACATTCCCCTGGACGCGGCCGGGGTCCGACGCTCGAGCGTGCCCCGGATCCGTGTACATCGCCCGCACGAACTGACGGATCTCGTCACTCGTGGCGCTCAGCGGGATTGCGTTGCCCAGCGATTTGCTGGCCTTGCGGCCGTCGACGCCGGGGAGACGTGGTGTGGTCGAGAGCAGCGCCCGACACTCGGGCAGGATCGACGCGTTTGCCAGCCGATTCACGCGGCGGACGATCTCGTTCGTCTGCTCGATCATCGGAACCTGGTCGTCGCCCACGGGAACGACGGTCGCTCGGAAGCCGGTGATATCCGCCGCCTGACTCACGGGATAACAGAGGAAGCCCGCAGGGATGTCGCGCTCGAAGCCACGCAGCTCGACCTCGGCCTTCACCGTCGGGTTTCGCTCGAGCCGAGCGACGGTAACGAGATTGAGGTAGAGCACCGTCAGCTCGGCGAGGGCGCTCAATTGCGACTGCACCGCGATCGTCGTCTGCGCGGGATCGATTCCGATTGCGAGGTAGTCGAGGGCGACCTCGGTCACGTGCTGGGCGACGTCTGCGGCGCGCCCCGTGGAGTCAGTGAGCGCCTGCAGGTCGGCGATGAGCAGCGTCTGTTCGCATCGCCCTTGAAGGGCCAGTCGCGAACGGAGCGAGCCGGCGTAGTGGCCGAGATGGAGCGGTCCGGTGGGCCGGTCGCCGGTGAGTATGACGTCGGTTGCGTCGACCTCGCTCCGACGCTCGTCGGCGCGCGATTGGGCGAAGATGTTGGCGGACATGGTGTGAAGCTCCTCGGAAGTTGATCGAGGTCGCTCGACACGGGCGAAACGAAAAAGGGCCGCTCGGTGTCGAGCGGCCCCAGACTGTTGATGCGCGGTAGTGTGGACGTGCGCTAGCGGGCCGCTCGGAGAGAGGGCCAACGCCAGGACGTCAGTGAACGCGCGATCGAGTATTTCATACTCTCAAGATAATCGGTAGTATCGTTCCCGCGAAAGCTGCCGGGGATTGGGCTCGGTGCCAGTCTTAGTTGTCTCGAGCGCGCGGGCTTACGCCAGTATTTCTCGATCGTTGTCGCCTCTGGCGTGGTTGGCTACGCCAAGCCACATCCTCGCAT
>DATBBP010000178.1:0-2139 GCA_036270935.1 Gemmatimonadaceae bacterium | reverse complement strand
GTGGTGCCGTTGCTTGGGAGGTGTGCACTACTTCTTTCGCTACGATTGGTCCGACGGAGCGTTCAGGACGACGGCGAACGATCTGCCCGACGCCGCGATTGCATGGGCTCGCGACACTCTGGTGAGTTACGCGAAGTCGCTGGCGCCGATAGCCGGCCCGCGACCGACCACTTTCGGATCACCAGACTCTCGTTTGGGGGCCCTGCGACCGTTGGCGGCCGTGGTCACGAGCGATTCGTATGGAATGATCTTCGCCGACGCAGCTCACGCGCGTGCGGTGGGCGACACTTCCGTTCCGCAGCTACTCGTGTTCGTGGTCGTGCGCGAGCCGAAGGCAGGTCATCCGATCGTGATCTATGGCTATGCGACGGATCCGCGTCCATATCTCGGACCAACATTCAGCTTGATTCATCGTCGCAGCGCGCTGCTCCCGCCGTCGTTACTGCGTGACACGGCGACCGATTCGATTCTCTCGATATCAGTTGCGACGATCGACGGCAGCGAGATCTATCGCTCGCCCGGCTACTTTCCGTCCCGGTATCGGTCGGCCGATACGCTCGAGTCCAACTTTGGCCGCCTCGTTATGTACGTCGGTCTGCGACCCGAGTTGGCGTCACAGCTGATCGTTGGCGGATTGCCGCGATCGCGACTGCCGCTTCTCGCCGGCGTGTTCGTGCTCACCGCGGGTCTCCTCGGGGTTGCGTGGCGACAGCTGCACCGCCAGCAAGAGTTGGCGCGGCTTCGGACCGAGTTCGTGTCAGGCGTCTCGCACGAGCTGCGCACGCCCCTGGCACAGATCCGTTGGTTCGCCGAGCTGTTGCACCTTGGCAAGCTTCGCTCCGACGAGGAACGCGCACGGTCCGCGGGGATCATCGACCAGGAGGCGCGGCGGCTGACCTACCTCGTTGAGAACGTGCTCAATTTCTCTCGCGCCGAGAAGGGCACCAACCGGATCACACCCGCAACGCTCGACCTGGATTTGGAGCTGCGCGATGCGGTCGAGATGTTCACGCCGCTCGCTCGCTCGCGTCGTATGTCGGTGCCCCCAGGGCAGCCAACCGGCCTCACGGTTGGTGCCGACCGCGACGCGCTGCGTCAGATCTTGCTCAACTTGCTCGACAACGCGGCGAAATACGGTCCTGCAGGCCAAACGATTTCTGTGGGGGCTGCGCCTGCCCCGGCGACGCATGGCGCGCGGGTGCGATTCTGGGTGGAGGATCAGGGTCCCGGCATTCCCGCCGCCGATCGTGATCGCGTGTGGGAGCCGTACGTGCGTCTAAGCCGGGACGCGGAGTCTGCCACGGGAGGCAGTGGGATCGGACTCTCGGTCGTGCGCGAGCTCGTTGCGCTTCATGGCGGAGCGGCCTGGATCGAGGCTGCCGGAGCGGGCGGGGGCGCCCGTGTCGTCGTACAGCTGCCGGCACGTAGCGACGCGCCGGCCGACGTGCCGCCGCCGGAGCCGGCGACGCCCACTGAGCATGCTCCAGCGATAAGCGAACACTAATGCCGGTGCAGACGCAGCAGGGCAACATTCTCATCGTCGAGGACAATCCCGATCTCGCCTACGGGCTTCGCACCGGCCTCGAGATCGAGGGCTACGAGGTCGCCGTTGCCGAGGACGGTGAGACGGGGCTCGCGCGAGCGAAGCAGTGGCTGCCCGATCTCGTGATTCTCGACCTCATGCTTCCGGGAATGGACGGCTACCGAGTGCTGCGCAGCTTGCGTGACGATGGTCTCGAGATGCCAGTGCTCATTCTCACCGCGCGCGGCCAAGAAGCTGATAAAGTTCTCGGGTTCCGCCTCGGTGCCGACGATTATGTCACGAAACCCTGTGGTGTGTTGGAGCTCCTGGCTCGTGTCGGCGCGTTGCTGCGCCGGTCGCGGATGTCGGACCGGGGCGCCCATGCCGGGGGCGAGACGATCGAGCGGTTCGACGACGTCGAGATCAATCCTGCGTCGCGCACCGTGACAAAAAGCGGGCATCTCGTGGCGCTCAGTCCGAAAGAGTTCGATCTGTTGCTCACGCTCGTGCGGCGGAGGGGAGCGGTGGCGTCACGCGTCGAGCTACTACGTGAAGTTTGGGGGCACCGAGTTGAAGTCATGACCCGAACCGTGGACATTCATATTGCCGAGCTTCGT
>DATBBP010000177.1:0-2384 GCA_036270935.1 Gemmatimonadaceae bacterium | reverse complement strand
ACACCGTGTCGAACTGCAGTCCAATCGTTAGGTACTCCGCGTCCGTGTAGCCGCCGGCGGGATTCCCGGTATCGGCGACAACGATTGCGTTGTTCGTGATCGCGACCACTCGCCCCGCGCGGTTGTCAGGCACCTGGCACGCAGCGGAGAACGTGTTTCCCGTGTTGGTGTTCAGCACGACAGTGTCACCAACCGACCACGTAGCGGCAGACGAAGAGAGTGACGGGCTGTAGCGCGACCGGAGCGGCGCCGCGACAGATCGATTTCGATACCACGACCGCGCTGATGACATCAGCGGCGTCAGAACGCGCCGCTCACTCTTGCGGAGCTGCACCTCGAAATCGTTCGAGCGCTCGAGGATCGATGCGCTGCTCGCGCTCGGCATCAAGTTGAGCGACGGGCCTTGAGCGAAAGTGCGCGACGTCAACGGCGTCGAAACCGTCGAGGCTCCGGAGCTCGTGAAGTTCAGAGCGGCGGTCCGCAAGGAGTCCGTATCGGTGTTGAACGCTATGAGCGCGAATTCTCCACCGGCGCTGCCTCCAGAGACACTCACGCAACTCGAGCTGATCGGCGTCCGCACTTCGCCGGCGTTGAGCGACAACGCATTCGCGGAAGTACAGAGGTTATTCGTCGGCTCAGTACCGTTGTTGGAGCACGCCGAAGCGAGCGCGAGCAGGCCGAGTCCTATCGTGGCGAACGCTCCGCGATTGCGGGGAGCGAGCATGGCGTTACTCCTGGAGGTGGGGACCCACGCCCGACGATTCAGACGCGTGTCTCGTAAAAGCCGAAAAGCATGATTTGCGGTCGCTCCCGCGGCGTGCCGTTCAGGCGCACAGTTCGTACCCGCTTGAGCGAGCAGAGATCACCAGCCAAAATGTTCAACCAATCTACGATGAAGTATGCGACTAATCTTCGGCAGCGACTGTGCGTTCACACCTCGAAGAGGGTGAGCAACCTCACAAGCCCCAAAGTCGTCCGATTCGGAATCCCGAACTGTCCTACAAATGGGTTCGTTCTGACGTCCGCCAAGAGAGGACACTCCTAGGCCGATATACACCTATGCGGCGGGAGCAGCTGTCTGTGTCGTCTTGGGTCGGATATTCCGCTCCATGCCAAGACCCAGGTAGATGGTTCCAGCGACGAGGGCCGCGGAGGCGAGGAACGGCAACTCGACGAACCGATCGAAGGCAAGTCCGGCGAGGGCAGGAAACAGCGCGTTGGCGATTCCGCCGTACGTCTGCTGCAGTCCCATGTACAGTCCGCGCTCGCTGCTTGGCGTTACGCGCGAAAGCATTGCGGTAACGCAGGGAAAAGTGAACGCGGTTCCCAGCGGCAAGAGTGCGACGGCGAGAGCCAGCGGGAGGAACGGCAACACCTTTACGAACGAAACGGAAAGATGGAGTGTGTGGGCCAGCGACGCGGGATCGCGAAGCGGGTACATGAACGCGATCGCCGCGAGGCCGATGGCCAGCAGACTCGATCCAAACCGTGAGAGGCGAGCCTCGCCGAAGCGATCGACCGCCCAACCTAAAATCGCCGCACGGGTGAGTACCGAGATCAACGCGATGTAAGTGAAGAAGTAACCGATCGAGTCTTCGGTCACGCCGAAGCGTACGGCCAGGAACAAAGCCAGGATGGCGCTCACTCCGCGAAACGCTCCGATCGCGATCGCGTAGATCCAGATCAATCGCGACGCGGGCTCACTGGAATGCGTTACTACCCGCGTAAGTGCCTCGACTGACCGTGCCCGACTGGTGCTGGCGCTCTTGGCCTCCACCATGTCGCGCGACTCCGAAAGGAAATGCCAGGCAAAGGCGATGTTGAGAATGCAGAGGCCAGCCGCGGAGAGCCCGGGGCCGCTTCTCCCGAGGTGGTTGGTGAGCGAACCCAGTACTGGGCCTAACGCGACGCCCGCATTCGTTGCCGCCGAAAGCCACCCCAGACCTTTGGCGCGATCCTCGGGCCTAACTGCATCGGCGACGTACGCCTGGATCACGCTAACCGTACCGCCACCCGCGCCCTGGACGAGACGCGACAAGAACAACAACCACAGCGTGTTCGCATAGGCGAACACGACGTAGGCGATTGCTGAGGCAGCAAGCCCAACGAGGAGTGCCGGCCGTCGTCCGTAGCGATCCGAAAACCGGCCCCACACGGGCGCCGTGATCAGCTGCGCAACCGAAAACGACGAGAACAGCAAGCCAACGACCAATCCGTTGGCACCGAGATCCTTGGCGTAGAAGGGCAGCAGGGGGATGATCATCAACAGCCCCACCATGTCCACGAACGCCGTGATCATCAAAACGACGAGCTTACCCATGCAGATAACTAAGGATGGCGAATTCCCAATGTGCGAGACGGCGCGCGACGAACTTACTGGACCC
>DATBBP010000176.1:0-11257 GCA_036270935.1 Gemmatimonadaceae bacterium | reverse complement strand
GCAGCCGACACTCGCGATTCCACCGTCGCCCTTGTTTGCTGTGCTCGGGGTGTTGACCGTGGCGGCCGGCGTCGGCGCGCTGTACCTGAAACACGGTGAGATCTTCCTCGCCGCCGTGATTGCGTCAGCGGCGGTCGTTTTTGTTTGGGAGTTCCCGGCACAGGACGCACCGTGGTCAACGGTCGGGATAGCGGCTGCCGGCGCGCTCGTCACCCTCGCTGCGCTCTGGCTCTTGCTGTC
The DNA here is from genome assembly GCA_036270935.1 of Gemmatimonadaceae bacterium. Taxonomy (GTDB): domain Bacteria; phylum Gemmatimonadota; class Gemmatimonadetes; order Gemmatimonadales; family Gemmatimonadaceae; genus AG2. Next base: position 11,017 of record DATBBP010000176.1, on the reverse strand, counting down.
GCGGCGCGTCGGTGCGGAGCAACGGCAGTTCGTCACGGCGGCGACTGTCGCAGGGCTCGGCGCACAGTTCGTTGCCTCCATCGCAGCGGGGCGTGCGGCGGCGCCGCCATTTGCGATCGTTGTCGGAGCGCAGCTGGTATTCCTCGCTGTGACGTTAGGGTTCGCGACACTCGACCTCGCTCGCCTGGAAGCGACGACGCTGGTCGCGGTGCTCCCAGCTGCTGCGGCCGGATACCTCTGGATGAGGAGCCACAACGCTCCCGCGCTCTGGCAGTTGCAGCTTGCGTTTACCACGCCAATTTATCTCGCGTTTGTTGCGTATCCACTCATCTTGGGCCGGCGGGCGGGCGCCGCGCGAGCGCCATACGGGGCGACCGTCGTCGCGAGCGTTCTGTATTTCTTCCAGGCCCGCACGAGCATCGATGCCGGCGGTTACGGCTCCGTCATCGGCGCGTTGCCGGTGGTGGAGGCGGGATTCCTCGCACTCGTGCTCGCACATCTCATTCGTCTGGAGCGCCAAGGCGAGCCACGGACGCCAGCGGAAATTGCACGTCTTGCTCTCATCGCCGGTGCGGCGCTGGGGTTCATCACCGTCGCCATTCCTCTTCAGCTCGAGCGCAATTGGATCACTATCGGCTGGGCGCTGGAGGGTGCAGCGTTGGCGTGGCTGTACAGCCGCATCCCTCACAAAGGCCTTCTGCTGTTTGCGGTCGGGCTCTTCGCCGTCGTGTTCGTTAGGCTCGCACTCAATACTGAAGTCTTGCACTACGAGCCGCGCGGCGCGATTCGTATCTGGAATTGGTACCTCTACACCTACCTCGTTTGCGCGGCGTCTTTCCTCGTCGGTGGCCGCATGCTGTTGAGGACGGACGACACGCTGTTTTCGTGGCTGCCAAGAGTTTCTTCCCTGCTTCCCAGCGGGACGGTCATTCTCCTCTTTCTGCTGCTCAACATCGAGATCGCCGATTTTTTTGCTACGGGTCCGTCTATAACCTTTGATTTCTTCTCGTCTGCGCTCGCTCAGGATCTCACGTATACGTTAGGCTGGGCGCTATTCGCGGTCGCGTTGCTCGGCGCCGGCATCGTTGCGCACAGTAAGCCCGGGCGTATCGCCGCCATCGCGCTTTTGAGCTTCGCGATGGGGAAATGCGCATTTCACGACCTCTGGCGATTAGGAGGTTTGTATCGTGTGGGCTCGTTGGTCGGTATCGCCTTCTGCGCCCTCCTGATTACTGTTGCGCTACAGAGGTTCGTCCTCGCATCGCGCTCCGAGCCGTTTGAGGCCACGCCATGAGAGGATTCGCACTCAGTGTAGCGTTAGGTATCTGTTCCGCGCTGCCCCTCTCCGCACAGCGATTGGAGCGCCCAGTTATTCCCGGTGGCGCGGGACCGAATCGATTGACGCTCGATGCCACGCTCCTCGCGGGCGCGCAGCCATTTCATGTTGCGGACGTCTCGTCGGCAGAGGGCCGCGCTGCCGTCGCGACCAACGGTGCGAGCGACTTGCGTCTTTACGACGCAGCCAACAGGGAAGTGCCCTATCTGCTCGTTACGCCTCAGGTAGAAGCGCAGTGGCGTGCCGCACGCGTGCTGCGCGTCGAACCAACCAAGACGTCCAGCGGCTTCGAGGCCGATCTCGAGCAGCTTCTCCCCATCGACCGCATCCGACTCGAGGGATTGCCAGCGCCATTTCTCAAGCGCATGCGGCTCGAGGGAAGCGGCGATCGCTCGCATTGGACGATCCTCGTAGCCGATGGAACGTTGTTTGACTTGCCTAACGAACAGCTCGAACTCACGACCCTCGACTTCACAGCCGGGAGCTACCGGTATCTGCGCGTCACCTGGGACGATCGCTCGAGCGCGCGCATACCCCTTCCGCGCCGCATCAATGCACGTATCGCGTCGGCGACTCATGGTCCCGCTCCGCTTCGGACACAGGTCACCATCGAGCGTCGGCCCAGCGAACCGGGCAAGAGCCGGTTCCGCATTCAGCTCCCTGGCGCGCACTTGCCGATCATTGCGATCGAGCTGAACATCGCTGGCGGCAATGTGCTGCGGCCCGCGCGCATCACCGAAGGCCGCTTGGACGGCGGTGCCGTCGTGCCCACCGAGCTCGGCACCGCGACACTTCGCCGATCGGTGCGCGACGGCCTTGCCGCCGCTTCGCTTCGCATACCGATATCGCCACCGAACGAGGCGCAACTCGAGTTGGCGGTGGACGACGGCAACAACCCGCCGCTCGAAGTGACGGGAGCAACTGCCATCTTCGCGACGCTGCCATTCATTTTTTTCGAGAGCAACGGGCAACCCCTCGTCGCTCGGTATGGAGACGTCCGGCTGAAGGTTCCGAGTTACGATCTCGAGGCCGAGCGCGAGCGCGTACCCTCGTTGACGCTGATGTCGGCGCGCTGGGGTGAGCCACACTCGAGCTCCGTCGCGGTCAGCGACAGCGCGGCGGCGATGCCATTGGGCGGCGCGGAAATCGATCAGCGAACATTCCGGTATTCCCGCGCAATTCCGAACGAGGTAGCTGGCCTAACGACGCTTCCGCTCGACGCCGCCGCGCTCGCTCACGGCTCGCTTGCAGATATTCGCATCGCAGCCGCCGGTGGTCGGCAGGTGCCGTTTCTCGTCGAGCGATTGGACGAGCCGCTCTCCGTCGCGTTGCCCGCGCTCGAACGCGTGAAGAGCGCGCGTGATCCGGCGTCGCGCTCCCATTATCTAATTCACTTGCCGTACGCGGGTTTGCCCGGGTCGCGCCTTGTCCTCGGCACCGATGCTCGTGTCTTCGACCGCGAGGTCGCGGTCGAGATGCTCCCCTCGGCAGAAGACGACACCCGTGCGCGTGGCAGATCGATCACGATTGCGCAATCGCCCTGGCAGCACACCCAGCCCGAATTGCCGGCGCCCGCGCTCACCATCGGTCTACCGCCACTGCGCGTCGCCGATCTCTCACTCGTGATCGATGAGGGCGACAACGCTCCGCTTCCGATCCGCGACGCAACGCTCCTCCTTCCGGCATATCGGCTGCGCTTTTTCCGCGACGGGCATACACCGCTCATGTTGTTGTACGGCAGGCCGGATCTCGCTGCTCCGCGCTACGACCTGACGCTCGTGGCGCCGCGACTGCTGGGTGCTACGGCACAGGACGTCGTGCCCGGGCCAGAGCAAGGGTCCCCGAATGTGACCGGCGTCACCCCCACAGTCGTCTTTTGGGGCGCGCTGGCGTTGGCCGTTCTCGTGTTGGTCGTCTTGATAGCGAGGCTGCTGCGCCCGGACGGCGGAACGCCGACAGCGCCGGCAACAGCGACCACCACGACTTCGACTTCGAGCGCGACACCCGCCCCAGGCGAGTGACGTCGCAGGAACTTCCAATGCCAGCTCAAGTTCATACGTTGCTCATCACTGGCATGCCCGCCAGCGGCAAGACCAGCTTCGGCGATTGGCTGCGCGACAACCGCGGCTACGTGCACGTGGATCTCGACGCGTCGGACTGCCTCAAGACTGCGGGTCTGCCACCCTTCTGGACCGAGAAGGAGCGCGTCGCCAGCCTCGATACCGGCCGTCTCCGCGAATTCGTGCGGCATCTGCGCACGGTCGGCAAGCCGTCGGTCCTGACGTGGACGTTCCCGGCGGACCTCGTCGACTTCGCGCGAGAGATGACGAGCTTCGGTGTCGTCTCGTGGTGGTTCGAGGCCGACCGCCTTGCCTCGCGCGTGAAGTACGCGAGCCGGAATACGGTGCTGCGCAACGGTGTTTACTCCCGCGGCAAGCCTGACACCACGCTCTTCGATCGCTACGTTGGCGCGGTGAACAGCAACTGGGCCCGCATCGCACCGATCTTCGGCGAGCGGATCATCCGCACGTTAGGCGCGGATGGTCGATTCGTCGACCCGGTTTCGATTTGCGATCGGCTTCAAGTCGCCGCGAAAGCTGCTTGACGAGTGACCGAGTGGCGAGGTGCGAGCCACACGTCACTCCCCTTAGCTCCTCCGCAAGCCGACCACGATCTCGATCACGATCAACGCGATAATCGCTATTTCGAGTAGTTCCGCCCGCGCCGCCTGAGCTTCCGCGTTCAGCATCCCGTACGTATCGCGCACGATCGCCAGCTTCCGTTCGATCCCTCGGCGCCAGTCTCTCCCGCGAAAGAGCTCCAACGCGGCGGCGTAGATCCGTGCGAGGTATACGTCGTCTGTCACCTTCAGTGCGTTCTCGACCCGTTCGACCGTCTCTGTCACGTCGGCGACGCGTGTCTGCAGGCGCGCGAGAAGCGGCCGGTAGCGCCACGTCGGCAGCGGCGAGATCCGGCCGCGCGTCGCGGCGATGCGGTCATACATCGCCGGCAGCTCGGCGTCGAGGACGGCGTCGTAGTAGCGCAGCTCCAGCAATTGAGCGTTTGCGAACTCCAGGATATACTCGACGTCGCGGTCGTCGCCCTTTGGTTCGATGACGAGCGCGTTGTCCCAAGTCAGGATCGTCAGGTCGTCCGAGTAGTACGAGAAGCGATGCGGCAAGAGCTCGCGGCGCGCGTCAGCCGAGAGCGTGCGACGCTCGCGCAGCAGGAGCGGCACGAGGTGCTCGTCGGTGAGAACGTCGGTGCGCTTGGTCTGGCCACTTCCGTCGGTGAGCCTCGTCAGGCGGAAGACAACGTAGTCCTCGACCACCATCGCTAGATTCGGCCGCTCGACCGCCGGCGCCACTCGCGCACGCAATGCTTCGACGTGCCGTGTGAATGTCGGTCCGAGCTCCGGCGACGTGTCCACGGCGTTGCCGAACGCCGTGAACTCATCCCACGACAGTGCCGCCGGCGCCTCGACGCGCACCTGCAGCGAGCACGTCCCAAAATCGAAGAGCCGCGCCGATACCACCGCTCGCCGTTCGACGCCCTCGATCGTTAGGCGTTCGCTTCCGAGCGACACGAACAGCGGCGGATTGACGATCTGCAACGCCTGCGCCTCGTTTCGCGCCGGCCGTTCACGCGTCGCCGCGTCAGGCTCGAACAGCGCGCTCGCGCGATCGAGGTCGATCTCGTAGCCGATGTCGTAGAGCCGATATGCGATTGCCGCCGCGTCGACGACTTTGAGTTGAGACTCAGTGCTCATAGCGACGAGGAAGTTATCGCGCTCGCGCCCGACAAGCCTCCTCGCGCACTGACCACAGTGGACGCCGATGACGCGGCGTCCTCCGCGTTGTCAGCGGTCCAAATTTTTCGATCAAGGCTACCCCCGAGCGCGCCCCGGACGCGGCGTGACTACGACGCTGCAGCGTGGCACGTCCGATCGATCGCACTTCTCGTGCACTTTCGCCTTCGTGATCCCCGCAACGAGCTCCTCGACCGCGCCGCACAAAGGCGGACATTGCGCGACCGAACGGCTCAACGGACATGCAAAACCGCGCAGCACGAAACCATTCGTTCCCGATTGCTCGACCGCCGTGTCGGCGCCGAGCGCGTCGAGCACCGTCGCGGCTGCTCGAACGCGCTGCTCGAGCGTCGCGCTGGCGGACACCGCCGTCGCCGCCAGCTGTCGGCCGACATCGCGCAGCAAATCGCTCAACTCGCGCTCACCTAACCGGCCGGCGAGCGTGACCAGCAGCGTCGTCAACACCGGCTCGTAGGCCTTCGAGAACACTGCTTCGGCTTCCGGCGCGACCGCGTAAAGAGTTGCCGGTTTACCGACGCCTCCTTCGCGCCTCACGCCAACGCCTCGCGCCAGCCCGTCGCGCTCCAACGCGGAAAGGTGGAGTCGAACGGCGTTGTCGGTGATGCCGATGGCCTGCGCGAGTTCGTCGACAGTCATTTGCCCGCGCCGCAAAAGCGCGAGGATCTGAGTCCTCGTCGGCCCATCCGGTTTGACGGAGGCGTGGGGCATGACCCTCAAGTTGTCACGGGGGCGATGAGCCCGACAAGAGGGGAATCCATAATAAGTCCAGTTTTTCCTTGACTTATTGATCACCGTTCGCCTACTATCCCGTCACGCCCGCAGATCGCGGGTCGGCTCGTTCACCCAGCCCCCACTCGAGAACATGTCACAGCACGTCGGTACTTCGATGCTTCGCACCGCGATCGTCGCCGGATTCGTCGTGGCCGCGACGGCGGTAGCCTCCAGCCATTCGCTCCGTGCCGCATCCGCGCCCAAGGCAGCGCTCGATGACGCCACCATTGTCGCGATCTTCGACGCCGCGAACACGTGGGACATCGAGACCGGAGCCCTCGCTGAGAAGAAGGGCACAACGAAGGAGATCCGGGAGTTCGGCGCGATGCTCGTCCACGACCACACGATGGTGCGTCAACAGGGCCGCGACCTGGCGAAGAAGCTGGGCGTGCAGCCGACGCCTCCGAAGGACTTCGCCATGGCGAAAGACCACGAGACGACGATGAAGACCCTGCGCGCTGCCAGTGGCGCTGAGTTCGATCGCGCGTTCCTGCAGCATGAGGTCGCTTACCACAAGGCAGTAATCGACGCCGTGACGACGACGCTGCTCCCGTCCACAAAGAGCCCCGAGCTCAAGGATCTCGAGACGAAGGTGGCGCCGGCCTTCCAGGCGCACATGATGGCGGCGCAGCAGAAGCTCGACGCGCTGAAGAGCTGATCGGTCGCTCGTTAGGCCTGATACCCGGGTAGCGCGATGCTTTCGCTGCCTGGGTATCTTGTGCGTCCGGAGCGTTGAGGAAAGGGCCCTTCATTTACGCTCACTCTGCCGGCAGGTCGCAGCGCCTGACGAGGGCGCAGGGTGCGTCGGCATCGCGCTTCCCGCTACGCCAATACTCCGTGGTCGGCACTGATGACTTCGGCCGCGAATCGCTCCATTTCCTCCAACTGAGGACTGCATTGCAGGAGCAAGAGATCCACACCGGCCGCCGCGAAGCGCCCGATCTGTTCCGCGACCTGGTCTGCGGTTCCGATGAGCCCCGCACGTAGACCCCGATTCGACACGGAGTAATCCTCGAGGCTTACCCGCTGCTCGAGCTTTGTGTTTGCTATCCAATCCTGATAGTTCCGATAGCCTGGCGAGCCTGGGAACACATTCGTGATCCGCGTTACCTCGCGCGCAGCCTCTTCCGGTGTCTCGCGTACGATCGTGTAGCCTGCCACGCCAAACGAGAGCGGCGACAGCTCCTCGCCCGTGTCGCGACGAAGCGCGTCGCTCGCCTCTTCGCGGCGCCGGCGTAGGTCCGCGATCTTGGGCGCGATGCGCTCCGGCGGGTCGCCGTGCATCACGTACGCGTCGCACTTGCGCGCGATCAGCGTCTTCGCCGCCTCCGATTCTCCACCGGCGTAGATCGTCGGACGTGGCCGATTGTGGCGCGCCGCTGTCGCCACTGGTTTGGGCTCGAGCACCAGATCTTCGGCGCGGTAGTAGTTGCCGCTGTAGTCGAGCGTCGGCTGCTGCCATGCTCCATCGATGACGTCGAGCCACTCGCTCGTGCGCGCATAGCGATCGTCGTGCTCGTCGAAGGCCGCTCCGTAGCGACGCGCCTCGTCCTTCCACCATGCCGAGACGACATTCAGAGCGAGCCGACCGTTCGAGATGCGATCGATGTTCGCCGCTTGTTTCGCGAGAATTGCCGGCGGGTGAAAGGAGGGCCGCACCGCGACCATCAACTCGAGTCGCTGCGTTACCGCCGCGAGCGCTGCCGCGGTCGACCACGCATCCAGCGATGGCGCTTCGATCCCCTTGATGTCGTTCAGCAGTAGCTCGGCGACGAGCGTGATATCGTAGCCAATTTCTTCGCTTCGTTGCGCGAGCCGCTTCACGTAGTCCCACGACGCCTGCATCCGCTCGTCCTGGACATTGCGGAGCCAGCCGCCGAATACGGGAAGCCAGTAGCCGTACCTCATGGCCCAACCTCCAGCGGCAAGTCGCGAGCGGCAAGTGACGTGTGGCGAGACTTCGATTCGACCCGCCACTCGTCACTCGTCACGCGCAACTCGCTATTTGTGGCTCGCGACTGGAGGTAGTCGACGAGCCTAACGAACGGATCGAACCCGATCACATTCGGTGCGTCGGCAACGAAGTTCGAGAGCGCGTTGATGTCGTAGAAGTAGTGCTTGCCATCGCGATCGTCGACGAGGAATTCGATCCCACCGACGTCGAGATGCGCGGCGCGCGAGATTCGTTCGACCTCTTCGATGATCGCGCGCGGTGGCGTCGTGCCCTCGACGCGCAGACCCGTTTTCGGCGCGTCCACCGCGCAGGCGCCGCGAACGAGCTCCACGCCGTCGGTCCGCTGGCACGCGTCAGCTGGGCAAAGATCGAACGAGCCCTGCGCCGGGAAAACATTGATCGCGTACAAGTACTCACCATCGAGCGTCTCGACACGCGTGATGTGCCCGTCGCGCAGCGGCGCCGCCTCCTGCACGAGCGCGGTACCGTCGATGCCCAGGTTGACCTGTCCGAGCTCGATGGCGTGCTCGAGCGCGTCTTCATCATCGAATCGGGTGATGCCAGCGCCCGAGCCACCGATGTTCGCTTTCACGAGCACCGGGTATCTAAGATGCGCCTGGCGCACCGCATCGACGGCACCGTCGGGGCTGTTGATCGCTCGTGCACGTGGGTAAGGCAGGCCGAGCGACTGCAGTAAATCGAGCTGTGACGCCTTCGACAGCTCGAGCGAGTAGACGGCGCTTCCATTGACGGTCGGGACGCCGAGTCGCTCGAGATGCCGCAGCCAGTGCAGCGTGTAGAAAGTGCTTTGTGCGTGCCCGCGCAGATATGCGGACGGGCTCGCGCGGTTGAAGACCAGCGAAAACGGAATGTCCTCGATCGTCTCCGCCGGGTCGAACGAGTGCGACGCGGCGTCGAGACGCTCATAGGCAACGCCGCGGCGTTCGAGCTCGGCGAAGAGGGGCTTGAACCAATCCGGATGCTCGTGATAGATCGCGAGCGGCTTTTCAGGCTGTGACGTTGTGCTCATGTGGTCCTCGACATTCGTGATTACGAGACACGAAACAAACCCGGTTCCCTCGCCAGAGGTGACCGGGTTCGGAGGACTGTTACAGTTTCCGCACATCGGCACCGACGTCGCCAGCGAGAGGAGTTGGAGTGCGCGCGATTCGCACGCGGCAGCTCCCGATGAGACTCCATCTGCCACCCGGCGCGTCGGTGACGTCGACGTGAAGCCCGCGTCCGCGAGACGGCGAAGGACGGTGTCGACTCAACGACGAAGCCCAGGCGACAAGAACGGCCGCCCGGGCTCTCGCGTTTTAGCTCGTTGTTTTACGTGGCGGCAATAGGCGGCAAATCACCACGATTTTCGATTGTTCAGCCATCGCGAAGGACGGCCGCTAGGGCAAGGATACGACGGGACTCGCAAACTGGCAAGGGCTGCGGCGGACTGATGCTGGCCGAACGCTCGCTCCAGTGTTATCGTGGCGGCCGTCCTGGTCGTCGTCGAGATGGCATTCCGCAGATTGATAATTCGCTCCTGGGTGGCGTTGGGCGCCACGTTCGCGATTGCCGCCGGCTGTCGGGACCTTTCGCTCGCGCCAGCGCCGCCCGAATTGCCACCCGGTGCCGAAGCGCTGACGCCGCTCGCGACCTACGCGGACTGGTGGCAAGCGACCGAGCGTTGCGCGGGCGTGCCCGGCAACATGTCGCGCATCTCCTGGTTCGTGGTGCCGAATCATACGTCGTTCGTTTACGACAACGTGCAGTACGACGGCTACTGGTGGAATGGCGTGCACTGGATCCTGCTCGCGGGCGAAGATGTGACAGACAGCATGCTCGTTAGGCACGAGATGCTGCACGAGCTCCTCGGCCGCGGCGATCACCCGGCCAAGTACTTCCAGCAGCAGTGTGCGGCGCTCGTGGTGTGTAATTACGCGTGCCGTGCTGACGGCTGACGCCGCGTAACTTTCGCCACCGTCGAGCGTCTCCATCATATGATGAAGATGCTCAACACACTCGGCGCATTCATTGGGGGGACGATCGGCTGGTATGCCGGCGCCGTCGTCGGCACGGCCACGGCGTTCGTCCTCAGTATGGTCGGGACCGGCGTCGGCATCTATGCCGCGAGGAAGTACGGGGCGAGCCTCGGAGCCTAACGAGTAGATTCGGGCCGCGCCGCGAGAAGCGCCCGCATCGCCGTCGCTACTTCCCACGCTGATAAGAGCGTGACCGCCGCGAGCGCGAGTCGGCTCGCCTCGTCGAAAAAGAACACGCCGATGAAGCCGCCCGCCGCCGCGAGCCAGGCGAGCCACGCCAGCCACCGCGGCCGCGTCGGATCACGCGACTCGATCACCCCGAGCGCCAGCGCTCCGAGCGCAACGATGAAATTTCCAAAACGTGCGGCCATCAAACCGATCGGGTGCGTCGCGTCGAACACACTCGCCATCGCCATCTGACCGCTGGCGAAGAGCGCAGCCATATGCGTTCCCGAGCCAGCCATGAACGCGATGTTGAGGGCATTGATCGCGACGCCCACGGTGATCACGGCGAGCGCGGCAACGAGCGGCGCCGCCATTCCTCGATCAGTCACGAGGCGAACCCAGATGCCAGCGATTACGAGTCCGGACCCGGCGAGCATCGCGAGGTGCAGCGGTCGCCAGTATGCCGTTGCCGAGATCGTCAGAAGCTGAGCCGCCGCGCTGCCATCGAGCATCGGGTGGAATGCGGCTCCGACGCCAAGCAGCGCCGTACCGAGCAACAGCGCGATCGCCAGCGGACGAACGAGACTCGGCACTTAGATTCTCCGCGATGATTGAGCGAACGTCGCGCGAATGACCGGCTCGCCGGTGTTCTCGGCAAATTATGTGTGCGTCGTGACGGGCGCGAGTCGCGGTATCGGTCTAGCAACTGCCGCGGAGCTCACGCGACGCGGCGCTACCGTCGTCACTCTCGGCCGGAGCGCGAGTAGTACGATCGTCTGCGACTTCGCGTCGTTGGCGTCGATTCGCAATGCGGCGGCCCAGATCAGCACTCGCTATCCGCGCATCCAACTGCTGATCAACAATGCCGGCGTTCAGCATCTTCATCGGACGCTGAGCGTCGACCGCATTGAAGAGACGCTGGC
>DATBBP010000175.1:0-1544 GCA_036270935.1 Gemmatimonadaceae bacterium | reverse complement strand
GTTGTGAGCGCCGGCTCACGTTGATACCGATCGCCACAGTCTTCGAGAGGCCTATTCGCAGTGTGCGGAATCGTTGGTTTTGCTTATTGCGCGCGTCAACGTGACGTCCCTCGTCGCCTCATCGAGGCGATGTGTGACGCGATTCAGCATCGGGGCCCGGACGACGAAGGGATTCACGTGTCAGGTCCCGTCGGCCTCGGGATGCGACGGCTCAGCATCATCGATCTTGCCGGCGGACACCAGCCGATAACAAACGAAACGGGTCTGATCTCGATAGTCTTCAACGGAGAGATCTACAACTATCGCGAACTTCGTCGAGAGTTGCTGGATCGCGGCCACGTGTTCAAGACCTCGAGCGACACCGAGGCGATACTGCATCTGTACGAAGACCTTGGCCCGGACTGCGTCAAGCGCTTGCGTGGCATGTTCTCGTTCGCGATTCACGATGCGCGAGACGGGTCGCTCTTTCTGGCGAGAGATCGCTTTGGCATCAAGCCGCTCTATGTCACTCAGACGAGAGAGCGGTTCGCGTTTGCGTCGGAGCTCAAGTCGCTGGTCAGTGCCGGTCTCACGTCTCGCCAACTCGACTGGCGAGCGCTGGACGCCTACTTCGAGCTCGGATACATACCCGCGCCTGCCTCGCCATTCGCTGACGTGCGAAAGCTGGAGCCCGGCTTTTGGATGCGCTGGCATCCGGAAGAAGGCGTGACGCAGGCGCGCTATTGGGATGTGCCGACTGAAGCGCTGGACGCACCCTCCGACATCGACGAGTGCGTGCGCTCGTGGCTCGACGACAGCGTCAGAGCTCACCTCGTCAGCGACGTCCCTATCGCCGCCTTCCTGAGCGGCGGCATCGATTCGTCGGCCATCGTTTCGAGCATGGCGCTCGTCGGAGATGCGGTGCCGCACGCGTTCACGGCCCGCTTCCTCGGCTCCGGGGCGAAGCGAACCGACGAGAGTGACCTCGCCAGATCATTGGCGCAGCGCTACGGTGCCCGGCTGACCGTTATCGATATCGAGCCGAATGTCAGCGGAATCATCGAGCCGATTGTGCACGCACTCGATGAGCCGCATGCCGACGAGTCGGCGATCCCGACCTGGGTTCTTTCGCAGGCAATTGCTAGAGAATACAAGGTCGCGTTATCGGGCACTGGCGGCGACGAGCTGTTCGCTGGCTATCGTCGGCACATCGGGTTGCTCGTCGGTGACCAGTTCCGGCGCCTGCCGCGAGGTGTTAAGAGAATCATCAACACAGTCGTGCAACGTCTGCCGGAGCCCCAACACGGCGGCGGCGATGTGGATCGGCTCAAGCGTTTCGTGAGCGGCAGCAACGGTCCATCGTGGGAGCGCTACCTGGCGTACTTCAGCCGCCTCGCTTGGCAGGACCGGCAGGCGCTTTACAGCGGGGCGGTGCGGGCACAAGTGGATGCGTCGGCGGCGTTCGTGAGGTTCGAGGAATTGCATCGAGGCGGTGGCTCACCGGAGGGCCTGCGCGCGGGCTTATACCTCGACTACAAGACGTATCTGCCGGACGACCTTCTTGC
>DATBBP010000174.1:0-4081 GCA_036270935.1 Gemmatimonadaceae bacterium | reverse complement strand
TGGCGCTCGTACGGGCGCAGCTCGCAGTGATGACGGCGAGCGCGCATGCAGTGAGGAGACGACTCATTGAGGCGGGAGCACGGAGTGGGTAGCTAGGTCTCGGCGAGTCGAGCGCACGTCCTGGCGAAGCAAGCGAACGTCTTGGCGCGTCAAACGCAAGCCTACGTAACTCAGGCGCAAGTCTACGCGCCTCGAGCAAGCCTACGCGACGCAAGCGCAAGTCTACGCGAGGCAAACGCAGGTCTACGCGACTCAAGCGCAAGTCTACGCGACGCAAGGGCTCCTCGCTCTCGGTCGAGCACAACTCGACGCGTCCCGCGCGCTCCGCAACCCAACCTCGATTGCGTCTCGACGCGCCTCAATTGCGTCTCCACGCAACGTAATTGCATCTCCGGGGCGAGTCGATTGCGACTCGACGCGACTTGATTTCGTCTCCACACAACGCAATCGCATCTCCATGCGACTCAATTGCATCTCACGCGAACTCAATTGCGTCTCCACACGACTTCATTGCGTCTCCACGCAACGCAATTGCATCTCCACGCGACTCAATTGCGTTTTGACGCGGCCCAATTGCATCTCGGCGCGCCTCAATTGTCGGTGATCGCGACCCGATCATCGCGCGATGCGTCCGAAAAACCAATGGGCACGCCTTCTCTTGCTCGAACGCGAAACAACAGCAGTCGATCGCGACTCGATCGCGTGTCAACGAGGCCGACCGAGCTGCTGCGAACCGCGCCACACGCGCGGCAGCTCCGACGTCAGGAGAAGCAGCGAGAACACCCCGGTGACGCCGAGCGCGATCAGGCACCAGACAAAGAAGAATGCCCCGCTGTGCTTGTTCATGTCGGCGCCGTTCGTCAAGTGGAGGACAGGCATGGCTATCGCGAACAGCGCCCCGAGCAGCATGATGATCTGGCCAACGCGGCGCTCGGCGAGCAACGCGGGTCCGCAGAGGAGGACGAGCAAGATGAGCACCGCTACGAGGTTGCCGGCGCCTGCCTCCCACGTGCCGGGTCTCGCGTGAAGGGCATCTTGCGTGAAATGAAACGAGAGCAGAAGAACCGAGAGCAGCGATGTGCCTACGAGCATGTCTTTGTGTTTCATGCCCACCCCGGATGATCGGTATTGCGCTCCTATTGGAAAGCCATATGTTGAGACGGAACAACATACGGGAAGGTTTCAGATCGGGACAGAGCAGCGAGAATCGCTGGTCGCGTCACGCGACCGCTAGTCTTCGCGAATCGCGGTGTTGATGTCGACGCGCATCGCGCGCCGCGCCGGCAGGAGGCACGCCAAAGTCGCCACGACGAGCAGCAACAGCGCGACGCCTACGAGTACGACCGGATCGCGCGGCGAAGTCTCGTAAAGCAGCGGCTGCACGAGGCGGCCCGCGGCGAGTGCGATGCCGGTTCCGATGACGCCGCCGATAGCCACCACGCGCAGTCCGCCGCGCATAACGAGCGACGCGACGTCCGCGGCGCGCGCACCCAGCGCCATACGAACGCCGATCTCTCGCGTGCGTTGACCGACATCGTACGAGATCACGCCGTACACGCCCACGGCGGCGAGCAACAGCGCGAGCGCGCCGAAGACGCCCAGCATCGTCGCGCCAAGCCGAAACGGTAGCGTCTCGTGCCGCACGATCGGCTCGTTTTTCACGAGACGGACGTCGGCGTATGGCAGCTGGGGTGCCGCCGTCTGCATTCCGTGACGCACTGTTTCGGCGACGATCGCCGGATCTCCCGCAACACGCGCCACGATGAGTCGCGCGCTGAGCCACGCGCGCGCCTGTGCGAGCGGGAGGTAGACGAAGTTGCTCGAATCCTCGAAGATGCTTTGCCGGCGCATGTTCTCGACGACGCCGACCACTGTCGCGCACGGGAGGCTGTCGGAGCCGATGCGCAAGCAGCGTCCTACGGGATTCTCATGGCCCCACGCGCGCCGCGCGAAGATCTCGTTGACCATGATCACGCGCGGCGCCGCCTCGCGGTCGTCGTCGGAAAAGTCGCGGCCTCCGAGCACGGATGCGCCGAGCGTCCGGAAATAGTTAGGCGTTACGATGTTGTACATCGTCGTGTAATGGCGCACCGAGTCCCGGCCTATGACGCCAACTTCCTTGCCGTACGACGGACCGAAGGGAATCGTCGTGGCAATGGCGGCCGACGCGACACCCGGCGCGCCGGCCACCTGTTCGAGCGCGCGGGTGAACACAGCGTCCGCTTCGGACGCAGGCCGCCCGATGGAGCGAAGGTTCATCGAGCCAACGAGCACTCGGTCGACGTCGACGCCCATACGCAGGCCGTTGATCGCAAGCAGGCTGCGTCCGAACAACCCGGCGCCCATGAGCAGCAGAAGGCTCAGCGCTGCCTGCACCGCAAGCAGCACGCTTTGCGCGTGTGTGCGGCGCCCGCCGCCGCGGTTGCCGCTCGCACTGATTGTCGAGAAGACTTCAGCGCGGCTCGCCTGGAGCGCGGGAACGAGGCCGGTGAACACACCCACGAGCAGTGCCACGACCGCGGTGAACGCCAGCACGCGTGGGTCGAGCACGTTGCCCGTGAGCGCGAGATCGCCGAGGAGGAGATGCCGTGCGATTGCGCCGCCCCAGTACGCGACGACGATCGCCGCCACGCCACCCAGCGCCGCGAGAAGTACGCTCTCTGTCAGCAACTGCTCGATGAGACGTCTCCGCGTGACGCCGAGCGCGAGACGCACGGCCGTTTCACGGCGGCGGCGAATTCCGCGCGCGAGCAGTAGGTTGGCCACGTTTGCGCACGCGATCAGCAGCACGACGAGCGACATGGTAGCGAGCAGCGTAGCGACCGAAGCGCTCGCACCTTGCTCCTCGCTGCGCGCCGCCATGATCGGCCGCGCTTGAAAGGTCCATCCGGTTTGCGTGAAAAACACATCGGGCGCCGCCTCGCGCGCCAGGCGCATCGCGTCGGTCGCAGCGGCGGCGAGCGGGACGGCGGGTTTCATGCGCGCATAAATGCGCAGCCAGGTCGCGATCGATTGTGTCGTCCACTGTTTGCCGAGGAACTGCATTGCTCCGCCGGACGATATCGGAAGCCAGATGTCGGGCGCCGCATATCCGAGTCCGGCGAAGTCGCGAGGCGCGATGCCAACCACCGTGAACTGGCGGTCCCCCAACTGGAGCGTCGCTCCGAGCGCACCGGTGCTGCCGGAGAATTGCCGCTGCCAGAATGCGTGACTGATCACCGCCACCGGCGCGCCGATCGGTGCCACGTCCTCATCTTCGCGAAAGAAACGTCCACGCGCCGGCGCGACGCCGAGCAGCGGAAAGTAGCTCGCGCTCACGAGCAGTCCGTCGAGATTGGCTGCCTGCTCTCCGCGTCCGAACGGAACGCTCAGCGGCGCAACGGCCGCAACCTGCGAGAACGCCGCGCTGTGGTCGCGACTCGCGGCGAACACCGGATAGTTCGACGTGCGCTGCCCGAACCCTTCCTTCGCTGTGCCCGCCACCAGCGTCACGATCTCGTTAGGCGCCCGCACGTGCGCCGGCGGCCGAAACAACAGCTCGTCGACGATGCCGAACATCGTCGCGTTCGCGCCGATACCGAGCGCGAACGCCAGCAGCACCGTGATCGTGAACCCGGGTGCGCGCCGCAGTTGCCGCATCGCGTACGACACATCGGAGCGAACTGCCTCGAAACGATGACGCATGGTGCCTCGGCTGTGCGGAGTACGAATCGCGATGACGACTCGACGCATGAGAACAGGGGGAAGCGATCGCAACACCTCGCGCGCGAGCCAGGCACGCGCCGCGCGCTCGCCGCGGCGCGCGATCTCGCGCGCGTATTCATCGCGCAGGTCGTCGACGAGAGCATCGGCATCGTCTCGAGGGGCGACGATGCGGAGAAGCGCCTCCGCCCATCGCGGCGGTCTGTTCGAGGCGCTCATGGTCCGGACTCGACGGCGAGGTTCCCGAGCATCTTGCGCAGCGATGATACCGATTCCCGAACCGCCCGTGCGCCGGCCGGCGTGAGCGCCGCGCACCGTCGCGATCGGCCTCCCTGTCGCGGCTCCGGCGGCATGACGGTGAACCGAATAAGTCCCTTGT
>DATBBP010000173.1:0-2931 GCA_036270935.1 Gemmatimonadaceae bacterium | reverse complement strand
CGACGTGGCGAGGCGAGGTGCCGGCAAGGCGACTTCGGTGCGGCGATTTGATACCGGTTGCAGTAAAACGATGATTCTTCGGAGTGCGCAGGCGGCGTGAATATCCGATTACTTCTCGCTGAGCGCAGGTCGTTCACAAACATCAGGCCTCTTCGGCGCATGGCGTGCGCACAGTTGAGGAGCACGTCAGCGGTTTCAGCGCCCTGTCAGTGGTTTCAGCGGCCCAGTTTTCCCGACGTCGCACGATTCCCGGAATTTCGTGAAGAACCCAGCTTTGACATTATGACTGACGCGGCTTAAGTCATCGGTTCCACCGGAAAACCGCATCGAGGTGTAACCGTGCGTCTCGGCCTTGGCCTCCTCATCTCAGCGTTCGGCGCGACGAGTGCCGTTGCCCAGCAGTTTCAGGCCAATCCGAAGGTCGACAAGATCTTCGCGGAATGGGACAAGCCTTCGTCCCCGGGGTGTGCGTTAGGCGTGTTGCAGAACGGCCGCTTCGTGTACGAGCGCGGCTACGGGATGGCGAATCTCGATTACGACATCCCGAACTCGCCGAAGTTGGTGTATTACGTCGGCTCCGACTCGAAGCAGTTCACCGCGGCGAGCATCGCGCTGCTCGTTCTCGACGGCAAGATCGCGCTCGACGACGATATCCGGAAATACATCCCCGAGATGCCGGATTACGGGACGCCGATCACGATCAATCATCTCATCCATCACACGAGCGGCATCCGCGACATCTACGTCCTGATGTCGCTCGGCGGCCTCCGAATCGAAGATGTGTTCTCCGATTCGGAGGCGGTAGCGCTGATCGCGCGCCAGAAAGAGCTGAACTTCAAGCCCGGCGACGACTACCTCTACAGTAACTCAGGCTACTTTCTGCTCGGCCAGATCGTGAAACGCGTCACCGGAAAGTCGCTGCGTGAGTTCGCCGATGAGCGGATCTTCACACCCCTCGGCATGACGCACACGCACTTTCACGACGACCCCGGCCATATCATGAAGGGCCGGGCGATGAGCTACGAATCGGACCCCCACGACGGCTATCGGATTTCGTATTTGCAGAACTTCGACAAGATCGGGGCGGGCGGCCTGTACACAACGGTCGAGGACCTGCGGAAGTGGGATGAGAATTTCTATACTCATCAAGTTGGCGGGGACGCCCTGCAGAAGATGATTCACACGCGCGGCGTCTTGAACAAGGGCGACACAATCGTCTATGCCTTCGGGAATAACGTCACGACCTATCGCGGTCTTCGCGTCGACGAGCATGGCGGATCGCTGATGGGCTACAAGGCGGAGATTCTCCGCTTTCCCGATCGGCATTTCAGCGTCCTGGCCACGTGCAACCTGGGCTCGATCAATCCGGGACCGCTCGCGGAGCAGGTCGCGGAGGTGTATCTCGGGAGTAAGATGGGACCAGCGCCGACACGACAAGTCGCGGGTCGCCGCCCACGCGACGTGACCCAGGCAGCGGTACCAGCGTTAGGCGCGAGTGAGCTCGCTGCGTACGAAGGTGATTACTACTCCGGCGAGGTGGATGCGACGTATCATATCGCGGTGCTGGATGGCGGGTTGGTGCTCTCGGCGCGGCATGTGCCGACCCAGAAGCTCATCGCGACTGGAACGGATACCTTTCGGGCTGGGAATGGGCTGACGCTGCATTTCGAGCGCGTCGCCGGCGCTGCATCATCTGCGTTTACCGTAGAAGCCGGCCGCGTGCGCAACATACGATTTGCGCGCCGCTGAGCGGAGGTTAGCGCTCGCTCCTGAATACGACATTCTAGGCCAGTTTGGCGGCCAGCTTCCTGACGGTCGTTACACTGCGCATCGTCATTGCCGCGCCAATCGTGCGTTCGAGGACCGCACCCGATATCGCGGACTCGCTGAACCGGCCGCGGGCTCCCCAGTAGAGCTCCCGCCCGTGGATGTGAAACTCGTCCATGGGTGTCTTGAGCTCGACGACCTTACGCACCACGTCCGCCTTGGGACGGCCTGCCAGAAAGCCGATGTACAGCGCGTGCTTCGTGAAGTCGAAGGCCCCGACAGCGAAGGGCTCGTGCCTAACGACTGCCGCCACGTCGCCCGGCGAGCGAACGAAGGTGGCAACGGGATAGCCGAGGACGCGCTCGAGCTCCATGGCAATACGCTCCTCGAGCTCGCGCGGCTTGGCGCCCGGCGCATCGAATAGCACGTTGCCGCTAGCGATGAACGTCTCGACGTTGGAGAAGCCGAGGCGCACGAACTGCTTGCGCAGTGTCTCCATCTTCACGACATGGCCGCCGACGTTGATCGCGCGGAGCAGCGCTACATACCGAGTGCTCCGGCTCATACTCTATCTGATCTCGATGCCGGCGATCGAAGGATCGGCCGGCGGATATCGGAGGTCGAGGCCCTCCATGCAATCGGCGATGGCGCGAGCAACGAGCCAATCGCGAACGTCCTTGTCGTCAGCGGGGACGACGTACCAGGGCGCCCATTTCGTGCTCGTGTGGGTGAGAATGCCGCGATAGGCCTTGGTGAAGTCGTCCCATCGCGCGCGGTCGTCGAGGTCGCCGACGCGAAACTTCCAGTTCTTTGTCTTATCGGTGAGACGCTCCTCGAGGCGCCGCTTCTGCTCGGCGCGGGACACATGAAGCAGGAACTTGAGAATGACGACGTTGTTCTCGGTGAGCATTCGCTCAAACTCATTGATCTGCTCGTAGCGCGCCGACCACACTTTCTTCGGGACGAGCTCGTGCACGCGTGGAACGAGAATATCCTTGTAATGCGAGCGATTGAAGATCCCGATCATGCCCCGCGCCGGGACCTGCTGGTGTACACGCCACAGGAAATCGTGATGCGACTCGAGCTCGCTCGGCACCTTGAAGCTGGAGACAGCGCATCCCTGCGGATTCACAGCGCTGAAGACCTTGCGGATGGTGCCGTCTT
>DATBBP010000172.1:0-2084 GCA_036270935.1 Gemmatimonadaceae bacterium | reverse complement strand
GCCGGCAATTCCTGCAACGCCTGCAGGTGGTGGCGGAGCGCCTGCTCGACGAGGTGGCCCTTCTTCACGCCGGTCGCTCGGACGTGCCGTTCGAGCAGCTCACTGGTCGTGCGGGATACGACGGCCGAGATCTGAGTTTCGCGTTCCATGAAGATAATGAATATTCTACATTCTTGTAGAACAACGCGTCAACCCAAGGCCCGGCGGCCGCAACGCTCGCTCATCTCGGCGACGAAGGTGTTGGGTGACTGCGCCGTGTCGGCGCGCATCTGGACGACAACAGCTGTGACCGCCCACTGCTTGTACGGCCGGAAAGTGTCTAACCGTTGCGCGGCCACCTCATGTTCACAGCCGCGCACGTCTTCCACGGACGCTGCCAGGGAGACTCCGAGCCCGTATTCGACTTGGACTGACTAGCGGCGCCGGCGCACAGCGAGTGTCTGCAGTTTCTCCGAGTCCCGGTACTCGCGGATCGCGCTGCGAACCTCGTCGAGCGCGTCGCGAGACGACAGGCGCTCGAGCGCGGAGCGGACCTGCGCGATGATGGTGTCGAGTCGTTCCACTTCACGCGACCCGTCGATGACCATCGGCAGGTCGAACGGGCTCTCCACGATGAGGGCCGCATATCGCGGATGGAGCTGCAGCGACTGGACTTCGTGCGCGAGTTCGGTCGCTTGCTGCTTCAACAGTTCGGTGTACGCCCGGAGCTTTTTCTGTCCCAGACGAGCCGCATCGCCGCTCGGTCCACCAAGCCACCCGAGTTCGATCCGGAGCAACGCGTGCAAATCGCCCCGCCGGTGCGCGGCGGTGATCTCCTGCATGACGCGGCTCTTCTTTTCGCGCTCGGCCGGATCGCGCTCGAGATCCGGATGCAGCTCTTTGGCGAGACGCCGGTAGAGGGCGCCCAGGCTGTCCTTCCGCAACTGTTCTTGCCGGCGGGCTCGCTCCTCTGCAGCCCGTGCCGTTTTCTCGTGTCGCGGCTTCTGCCAGTCGGCGTCACGGTTCTCCTCAACGCGGCGAAACTCATATGCCAACTGGGCAGCCGCGGCCGCGGCGTCCTCTTCGGTCATGTCCGCGCGCAGCTCCGGCACGTCAATATCGAGCCCGAGCTCGTCGAAGATGGCGGCCATCCCGGCCCGCGCCTCGTTGATATCGGCCTGCACGGCCTGCGCATAGCTGACGTCGTGGAGCCGTTCGAATAGAGCCTGGAGATCAGAGTCCGGCATCTCGACGTGCATCAACACGTCATCGAGCTGCTCGGCGAGGATTCGCCGCAGCACGCGGTGTTGTGCTTTCGTTAGCTGGCCATCATCGAGGAATGGCGCGAGGGCCCGTACGAGACCGACGCGCAGCGCAACAGCTCGGTCCATGCGCGGACGGATTTCCGCCGCATGGAAGACCAGCAAACGATCGAGCCGACGCTTCTCCTCATCCAGCGCGCAGCTGAGTGCCTGAAGCCTGGCAAGCGCGCGATTGAACGCGCGTTCCTCTTTGCCGAGTGGCTGATCCGGCGCGGACCGGATGACCAGGGAGCGATCCGGCGACGCCGTGGCGAGATCCTCCGGCCCGAACAGAGAGGGATCTGTTGGACGCATGGGGCAGCATACGAAACCCACACAGTTCTGGCGACCGCCCAATTTGCAACGCGGTGGCCCCGCCGGTATATTGCCCGTCGTGCGCTTCGAAAGGGTCTGGATCGAGCAGTGCCGTGCGACGCGGGCGATCAAGGGACGCTTCGGGGCGCGAAGCGCGCTTGACTATCTGATCGGCGAGAAGCTCCGACTATTTGCGGATGCTGCCCGGCAGGATGACGCCTTCGCGCGCGAGCTGCCGCGTTTCCTCGCGGCAGTTTTCCGCGTGTTCAACGAGTACGAGATCGCCGGCTACGTCACCATGCGGAAGCCGGCCGTGCGAAGACAGCTTCGCACACTGCTCTACTTCTCCTGATGCTTCGGAAGGGCATTGTCTCGAGTGCGAACCGGCGCGCGGTAGGTCCGTGAACGATTCGCGGCGACTTGAATCGGTAGCGGTTTTCCAGACCGCTGTAGGTCCTCGGACACACTGGTGGACACACTTGAGCCGAT
>DATBBP010000171.1:0-14080 GCA_036270935.1 Gemmatimonadaceae bacterium | reverse complement strand
ATCTATATACAACATGCCGATCGATGACGAACGCTTCGCGCGCATTGCCAAGGCGCTCGCCGATCCGCGGCGGTTTCAGATTCTCGAAGAGATTGCCAATTGTCGTGAAGTCGGCTGCCAGCGGTTGTGCGAGCAGTTTCCCGTCGCCCAACCGACGATGTCGCATCATCTGAAGGAGTTGGCGCGGGCCGGACTCATCGAGCCTTGGCGAGAAGGACAATTCGTGTTCTATCGATTTCGCGCCGATGTGTTGGATGAGTATGTGAGGGCGCTCGATGCCCGGCTCGGCATGGGTGCCTCTGGTGGCGCGCGTCGCGTGGCCGAAGGCCGCGCTCGAGACGCAGACGCTCGACTCCGGCGAGAAACCAGGAGCTGAGTCGCCGCTGAAAGGCGCCAAAGGCACGGGATCTTCTTCAGGTATTTGGTAGTTATATAGATGGATATAGAACTGCCGATTCTCTGAATTGGCGGAGGTGAAGGATGAACGAAGTCAGGAGCGACGCTTCAGTCTTTGAGGTGACGGATGAGAACTTCGCTGCTGAGATCGAGTCGCATCGCGGCGCCGCGGTCGTCGATCTATGGGCGGAGTGGTGTGGCCCGTGCCGAGCACTGGGTCCCATTGTAAAAGACCTCGCGCGCGAGTTCGACGGGCGAGTGAAAGTCGCCAAGCTGGATATCGACAACAATCCGGTGACCACCGCACGCTACAACGTGCGGTCGATCCCGACGCTTCTCTTCTTCCGTGACGGAAAGCTTGTGGAATCCGTTGTCGGACTGCGTTCGAAGAACGAGCTTGCCGCGCACATCGCCAAGCACGCGGCTTGAGAAGGAAAGTGACGGAAGGGCGGGGAGGACAAATATGAGGTCGAAAAACTCGAGAGCAGCTAAGCGGTTGCCTGCACGTGCCGACATCTCTGCGGCTGAGGGCGCCGAGCTGCTTGATCTGTACATTGCGGAACTGTCGCGCGCCCCGGTGCGCACGGCAACCGATCAAAAGGATTTGGCGCGTCGTTACCGCGATGCGTCGTTGGCGCTCGCCGATCGCGAAGCGGCACGGGCGGAGCTCATCCGCGCCAACCTCCGATTCGCATTCTCGATCGCGAAGCAGTACCAGCACCGTGGACTCGGTCTCGAAGATCTCGTGAGCGAGGCGAACGCCGGTTTGGTGCGCGCGGCCGACAAATATGATCCGGACGTCGGCGTCAACTTCATCAGCTACGCGGTGTGGTGGATTCGGCAAGCGCTATCGTCTGCGGTGACCAAGCACGGTCATGCTGTTCGCGTCCCGTTGGGTCGCGCGACTGATGTCTCGCGCATCGCACGGGCGCAACATGTCCTTCGGGACAAGCTGGGTCGAGAGCCGAGCGACGACGAAGTTGCTCAGATTGCCGAGCTGGATGTCGAGCTGGTTCGAAGCATCCGAGCATTGTCGCAGCCAACTCACTCGTTCGACGAGCCCGTGGCAGGTCGTCGTGGTGATCCGTCGCGCCTCACGTTGGCCGACGTAATCGCTGTCGAGCCCGCGGACGATGCGCCGAGCGGCGCACCCACGCTCGAAGATGAGTCACGTCGTGCAGCGCTCGATCGGGCGATGGATGTTTTGAGCCCGCGAGAGCGTCAAGTGCTGGTGATGTATTACGGCCTAGGCGGAGACGAGCCGATGACACTCAAGCAGATCGGTCATGCTTTCGGTGTCAGCCGCGAGCGTGTCCGTCAGCTACGCGAGCGCGCACTCGGACGGTTGCGCAGCGACAAGGCGCGACAGCTATTCCAGGAGTCAGCGGCGTGATCGGAGCAGCAGAGCTCGAGCCCCTCGTCTCTCCCGACGGCGAGGTGCTCGACGCTTACTCGCGCGCAGTTGTCGGGGCAGTCGAACGTGTTGGGCCGGCGGTCGTGCACCTCGAGGTGATGGGGATGCCGGTCCCGTCGCGTGGCCGTCGTGCACCCAGTGAGGCGGGCGGCACGGGATCGGGCTTTTTCTTCACGCCTGATGGTTTCCTGCTGACCAATAGCCACGTCGTGCATGGAGCTCGGGAGGTTCGAGCGACCTTTGTTGACGGCGTGACGTATGTGGCCTACCCAGTCGGCGACGATCCGTCGACGGATCTGGCCGTGCTAAAGGTCGACCATGCAGCGCCGGCGTTTGCGGCGCTGGGCGATTCGGGCCTGATCCGTCAGGGTCAGCTCGTGGTCGCAATCGGTAACCCTTTAGGGTTCCAGGCGACAGTTACGGCAGGCATTGTGAGTGCGCTTGGACGCACGATGCGATCGCAATCGGGGCGGCTCATCGATGGCGTGATTCAGACCGACGCGGCGCTGAATCCGGGTAACTCGGGTGGTCCGCTCGTGAATTCGCGCGCGGAGGTCGTGGGAGTAAATACAGCGATCATTGCCGGCGCGCAGGGAATTTGCTTCGCCATCCCAGCGAACACAGCGCAGTTTGTTGCGTCGCGTCTCATCCGCGATGGTCGCGTTCGGCGGAGCTATATCGGCGTCGTGGGGCAAACGATCGCACTCACGCGTAGGCACGCACAGCGCTTTCATCTGGCGGTTCAGGGCGGAGTGCTCGTCACCGACGTCGCTCCGGGCAGTCCGGCCGATCGAGCGGGACTGCGTGCGCGAGACATCATCATCGGTATGGACGGTGGTGTCGTGGGGAGCGTCGATGACCTACAGCGCCAGCTCACCGAGGAATTGATCGGGCGAGACGCGCAGCTCTCGATCTTGCGGTCAGGCGTTCAGCAG
The DNA here is from genome assembly GCA_036270935.1 of Gemmatimonadaceae bacterium. Taxonomy (GTDB): domain Bacteria; phylum Gemmatimonadota; class Gemmatimonadetes; order Gemmatimonadales; family Gemmatimonadaceae; genus AG2. Next base: position 11,335 of record DATBBP010000171.1, on the reverse strand, counting down.
ACGATGTCGGTTCGTCCCCGCGAAAACGCGTAGCTGACCGAGGTCGTTTAACAAAGTCTGTCCGGGCTCGCTGAGCCGCGGTCTCGTCCCAACATTCCCGGAAGAACCCAAATTCAGCGGGTGTGCTGCGACTCTCCTGCCGCGGCGCGGGAAAGGAGCTCGAGCAGATCTCTCGCAGTCATTGATGCCCACCCTTCCGGAATCGGTGCGAGGCGGCGCCATTCAGGCCCGCTCTGGAACGCCAACCAGCCCTTCCGATACTGCGGCTCCACAGTAACCCGTGGCTCGCTCTTTTGACGGCGATCCTTGGCGATTCTTCTTCCATCGGCGCGCCGTTCGCGTCCGGCGCGGCGATCGATGATCGTCGGGCGCGTGTCCCAGACATCCCACCAACGTCCATCTTCGTCCTGAAGGCGGCGATGTGACATTCTCGGGTGGTCTCCGTTCGAAGTACCGTCCGTTTATCGGCGGTTCAGCCTGGAAGATTTGGGCCGCCACGGCGTCGCAAGAAAACGAACCCGAGTATTGCGAGGACCGTGAGTCTAGCCGCCATCCAGCGCTGATCGATCGAGAATGTGAGATCGTAACTCGTGACTGATGGTATTCCCGCCCGCGCGAGTATGCTATCACGCCAGAGCGCACCCGCGGCTCGCAACACCTCTGGCGCGTGATAATCCCGCTCGACCTGTTCTGTCGAGCGTCGCAACTCGCCCCCAGCGGCCGTGTCGCCCGATAGCGAACGCGTCGCAAGCTGTTGCATTCTCTGGCCGAGGAGAGCTGCGTGCGGGGGCGAATACAACGGCGCGAAGGCAAGAGTCCAGCGCAGGGTATCGACGAGCGTGGAAGGCGAGACACCGGGCACCCGAGCATAACGCGTGGTCGTACGAATCGCGCGCGCCTGCCAGGGCGGAAAGACAACGACGAAGACTGCAAGTGTGGCGATCCCGACGAGGACAAGTCGCCGTATTCGTTCGACGGCCGACTGATCTTTCAGGAGTGCTGCGCCTGTCTCGCGACGGAGACGTTGTCGTCGAAGCAGAGGGGCTTGGTCTCGTTTTCAGGTGCCCTGGCTTCGACAGGTATGGAAGAGGGTGCTTTGCCGACCCAGACGACACAATGATGTGCCGGTAGCCGATCGTGTGTTGCCACGCCCCACCAGCTATGTCGGTCCGGCGCGTAGAGCGTGACATGGACCCCAGGCGGGAGGTGCACCGTCGGCAGAGCCCTGATCGACGTCACGTACTTCGTGGAATCGTAGTAAAAGCCTTCCTGCGCGGTGACGATCCGATCGAGCGATGTCGTGAGGACAGATTCGTAGCGTCGACGACCGCCGCCGCTTCGGTAACGGATGCCGGCAATCGCAACGATCAGGAGCAGGAGAGCCGCGGCTCCGATCGCCATGTTCGTACGTGTGAAGAGCGACTCGAGCGAGATCCGCTGCCTTGGCGTCGGCGCCGGAGTGCCGCCCGCGGGACCACCAGTCATTGCTCGTTATGCGTTGTCCGCCTGACGCGGCGCTTCGTGCTTCTCACCCGGCATCACGTCGCCACGAGGCACGAGCCGCGGACGCCGACGCGTAGAATCAGGAGCGGCCGGTAACGAGCCATCGAGCACCACACGTTCGATCGAGTGGGCCGGACGAGAGCGCAAATGCTCGAGCGGCCGTCGGTCGCCGAGGCGGAGCCATGCGTGCGACGTGACGAAAGCAATCGCGAATACGCCAACACCGCAGAGCAGGCTATTCGGCGCGGCACGACCGGCATCGGGCGTAAATGCGATGGCCATGGAATACAGCCACACGAAGGCGCACATGGCGAGCAGCGCATGGCCGGCCGAAAGCAACACACGATCGCGCATCGGAGGTACTCCTGAAAATTGACGATCCCACATTGCGCCGCGGGAAAAAACCCGGCCGCGCATCGTGAGCGCAATGCGGAAGATCATTCGCACGCAGAAGACGAGGCCAAGCGCGAGCAGCACGTCCGCTACATTGAAGCTGGTCGTTAGGCCGCCCGAGCTCGTGAAGGCAATGAAATCGACGACGCCGTGCGGAGGGAGGAGCCCGTCGGCGAGATTCGCCGCGCCCGCGCCCACGAGTAGTCCAAAGGTGAATGGCGCGCTCTCGTCGACGGTTGACAGCTGACGGCAAACCTTGAAAACGAGCGCTGCCACGGCGGCCGTTAGAACGGCGGTGAGCGACAGCTCGAAGCCGCCGCTCTCGAGCCCACCGGCGAGGTGTGTATTCCGGATGACCGTGAGATGCCATCCTGCACCGAGTAGCGAATCCTCGGCACCGAGCGCACGGAGCGCCCACTGTTTGGTGGCGAAGTCGGCGATGAAAACGAGACTCGCGGTCACGGCGAGCCGATCGAAAGGGCCCCTGCGCACGATCAATTGCCGAGTCGTTAGGGCTGGGTTCCGGGGGTCGCTGGCGTCGCTGCCGCCGCTGGCCTTCCGCGAACATTCGTCCGGATCACCAATGCCGGCCGCGACCGCCCAGCGGCACGAGCGGTCATGCTCAACGCGCCGGTGTCGGACGCTGCCTGCCACACGGCGTGCGCGACGCCGGCGCTATCTGTTGATGCCTCCGCGGGTGTCACGCTTCCCTTGCCTTCGACTTCGAATCGAACCGTCACGCCGCGCTGAGGCGTGCCACGCGAGTCGGAGACTTTGACGGAGAGGCTGCCGAAAGAGCCAGGGGCAACCACCGAATCGGGAACCGCGACCGCGGCGAGCGTAGGTCTGGTGAACTGCGGAATCGCGATCAGCAACAGGATGGCGATGATCACGAAAATGGCGACGGTCTCGAATACCGAGAACCCGTTGCGCGCAGCACGACTCACGAACAGCCTCCTCTGGCTCTAGGCATCTCGGACGTACCCAAAGTGCACGGGGAGTGCCGAAACGTCGCCTATTATAAGCGGAGGGTGCTGCGAGAGCTAATGAAAAAGAGCGGCGTGCTCACGTCGCGATCAGCGAGAGCGCGATGACCTAAGCCGATTCTCGACGGAGGCTCTCGGTGCGATCGCCGCCCGCATCGCTGGAACGGCCCGGTCTGAAGGACACCTTCACACCGCCAAAGCGAAGCTCGGCAGCACCTGAAATGATCGCTTCTCCATCGATGCGGCGGCCGTCAACGAAGGTTCCGTTGGTCGAGGCGAGATCGATGAGGTGCCACACGGAGCCGCGCCTGAGCAGCGTCGCATGTGCGCCCGAGACGCTGTCATCGGCTATTCGAACATCGTTCTCTGCGCTGCGACCGATATGGATAACCGGTCGTTCGACGGGGAACCGGGCACCTTTTAGCGGACCGTCGCTCAGGATCTCGAGCGTAGCCAGCGCACGGCGATCGACTTCGCTCGGACCCGCTTGCGACAGTGGCGCCAGGATCTCGAATCGGAATTCGTTCTCTCCAATCCGGATTACGTCTCCCTGCCCAAGCTGTTGCGATCCCCGAACTTTTGATCCGTTCACGAGCACGCCGTTGGTGCTCCGGTCAGTGATGATATAGCCGTGCAAGGCTGGAGCGATGAGCGCGTGCTGGCGTGATACTGAAGTGGCGGGAATCACCACCTGACAGACCGGGTCACGGCCGATGTGGAGGCCGCTCGGCGGGACGCCGTGTACCGATCCTTTACCGAGGTCGATGATTCGGGCACCGAAGTCGTCCGCCGATGTTTCGGGCACAACGGGCGGAATCGCACTGCGCGGCTCGTCGTCCACGAGAATTCCGACGACGGAAGAGGTGCTGTCCACCAGCGACAGTTCGCCATAGCGAATCCGACAGTCGCGCACCTCAATGCGAGCACCATGCGAGAGCTGCCGAGGTTCGGAGCCGAGAATGAACCCTTCGACCCGAACCGGCATGGCCCCGGCAGCGCGGATCGACGCCGGCGTACCCGGTATGACGGTGATGACCGCGAAGAGGGGGAGAGCGCTTAGTGCCGGGGCATTTACTGCCCCCGCAGCTCGGCCCCCCAGCGTGTTCTCGCCAATTCGAAGCGGATAGCGCTCCCGCGCGATAACCAGAAACGACATGGAGTTCCAAATGGTGGCTCGGCGCTCACGACCGGATGCGCCGGAGGAAGGCCGGCGCACGGCATCCCGATGAGAGACGAACGGATGCCGATTTCGTGACGGCCTCTACCACGGGACCGTCTTTATGCGGCGAGGTTCGCAAGGCCGCGAACGCCCAAGCCGCACAACATGATCACTCCTACAGTTCCCACACCCGCCGTTACGGGCCCGACCCGCATCGCTCCCGTTATGCCATCGGAGCGTCGGTCGGCCCCTCGGACCGCGCGTGCTCGCTCGCGATTCGTCACGAGCGATGACGCGTGGGGTGCGGCGATGTCGGCGATTCTGATACTCGTCGCTGGCGCAATGACACTCGCGACCTCGCAGCCTTGGCTCTTTGCGGCGCTCGGACCGAGTATCGTGGTCATCGTGAGCGCACCGGGCCAGCCCTCGTCTCGCTTTCATAGCGTGGTCGTGGGCCACCTTTCCGCCCTGCTCTGCGCCTGGCTCGTCGTCACACTCGTTGGAGCGACGGGCGGGGCAAGCCCAATGGCCGACGGTGGCGTCAACGTCGCGCGCATATGGGGCAGCGCGATGGCGGTGGCAATGACCGGACTGCTCCAGCCAACGCTCCGGGCAATTCACCCGCCCTCGGCGGCTACGGCGTTGCTTATCACGCTTGGCGCCTATCATCTCACGTGGAAGAACTCGTTGAGCATGATGGGAGGCGTCGTCGTGATCGCGCTCATGGGTGAATGGTTCCAGCGCATCCGGCTGAAGGACGAGCCGGTGCGGCGATGACGGGGACAATCACCACGTGACGAATCGCCATCAGGGAAAAGCGCGTCGCAAGCTCGAGGTTACCGACCTCGATCTCGTACGTTCGGGACTGGACGACGAATACGAGATCCTCGAGGAGCTCGGCCGCGGCGGTATGGGCATCGTGTATCGAGCGCGCGAACGACAGCTCGAGCGCGAGGTCGCGATCAAGGTGCTCCCCTTCACGCTCGCGTTCGACCGCGAGCTGGTCGAACGATTCCTGCGCGAAGCCCGCACGGCGGCGGCGCTCGAGCACACGAACATCGTACCGATCTATCGAGTCGGACGTCGCGGCGATGTGATTTTTTTCGTCATGAAGCTGCTGCGCGGGCAGTCCGTGTCCGATCGTTTGCGCGCGCGTGGACGGCTCTCGGCGGCGGATACACGGCAGATCATCATCGACACGGCGGCAGCGCTCGGGTACGCGCATCGTCGCGGTGTTGTCCATCGCGATGTGAAGCCTGACAATCTTCGCCACGATGAGGATGGCCGAGTCGTGGTAACGGACTTTGGCATCGCACGCTCGGCCGGGGCGACTCGCCTAACGACGACGGGCATGTCGGTGGGCACGCCGAAATACATGAGCCCCGAGCAGGCCCGCGCGAAGGACGTTGACGGGCGAAGCGACATCTATAGCCTCGGCATTGTGGGCTACGAGTGCATAACGGGTAATCCGCCGTTCGATGCCGGCGACGCGCTCGGCACACTGATGAAACACATCCAGTCGCCGCTGCCGACGCCGACGCTCGACTCGGCCGAAGATCGCGCGCTCTTCACAGTGATCGAGAGGATGCTTGCCAAGCATCCGGAAGATCGCTATCGCGACGGGGACGAGCTGATCGCGGCGCTGGGCGGCCGCGAAATCACGGTCGGAACGGGCGAGCACCGGCGCTGGTCAGCAACTCCGAGCCCGATGCCCGTCTCGGACCCGACGGCCAAGACGGCGCCGATGCCAATCGTCGGCGCATTGGACGAAGCACGCTCACATTCGACGCCCGCGCTCGATGCGGCGTTCGACGCGAGCGTTCAGATGCTCAAGCGGCACCAGCCGAGGCTGCGCGGCATGTTCGCGAATCTCGGCAATGCGTTGCGCCGCGTTCGGCCCGCGCTCAGCGCAGTGCGTCGAACCATGTCGAGACTGCAGCCGGCAACGGGCGCCGTTGGTCGAATCATGGGACGGTACTGGCGACGAGTCTCCGACGTTGGGAGACGGATACTCATGTCGCGAGGCTCGACTGTATCGATCGCAAGCGCGTTCATCATTGCGGTGGCGGTCCTGACCTTTTCGGCGTTCCGAATGACTGCCCGTGGCGGCGGTGCTACGCATAACCAGTCGCGTTGCCCATCGGGCGTTGCAATGGACGGCAAGCGTCCGTTCGGTATCCTGGTCGACTCGATCGGCAGCACGCCGCGGGGACAGGACGTGGCGGTCAGCTATGACGTGTGCGGATTGGCGGACGGCACCGCATTCAAAGTGCATATGTCACTTGTGCGCGACGGAACAAAGCACGCCGCGGATCGGATGACGGCGAACTTCGATGATCTGGCGATTGGCATGGGAACGCGGCGCCAGCATTCGCTCGCTGTAGCGCCGCTGCCGGCGGGCAATTATCGCCTAACGGTTGTCGTGACTGACGACAAGGGACGCCGTCGCGATCGTGATCTGCCGCTGCGAATCGTCAGCCAATAGACGCGCGGGGCGCGTGATGGCGGGCTGCGGGAGCCGGATCTAGAAGGGAAGCCATCGGAAGCGTTTGTGCTTGCGAGGCGTCTTGCGAACTCGGGTCCGACTTCGGGCCGGCGACGCGGACGGTGGACGCACTCCGGAATAGTAGATCTGGTACGTGCGTGTTGAATTCCCGAGAATCGGAGGTAACAGCAAGCGCGCCGACCCAGGATGCGCGGGTAGAAGCACTGCCGTCGCACCACCGAGCGGGCGCGATGAAGGGAGATCCACTCGGAGAACCGCGCCGCCGACCAGTCGCTCGCCCCGATTGCGCACGACGACGTCGAAGCCGTCGGAACGCTGTGTGATGCGTGCGTCGAGCTGCGCGCGCACACGCCACCAGTCCGCGATCTCTCCGGTAGTTGCCAGCCAAATGGCGGTATCGGCGGCCAGCTTGCGCGCGACGTGCGCAAGCGCGGGTACGAGGTCGGGCGTGGCAAGGACCTGGGAGTGGTAGCTGAGCGCATACAGACCGCCCAGAGCGCGATACCGCGCGTACTCGTCGAGTAGGATTTTCGCTGTCTTGGCCGGATCGTCGTGCGCTTCGGCAGCCGCGGCAAAGTCGTCGCTTCCCACGCGGCCAATCAGCACGAGTGTATCGTGTCCGATCGGTAGCAGCTCAGGCGACACCGAGCGCGAGTCGTTCGCCCCGAAAACGTATCGGCCGCCGACGGCGAGCCACGCGCTCATCGTTGCGACGTCGAATTGCTCTTGCGGCGGTCGCAATCCCATTACGACGGGCAAGCCAATGAGTCGCGCCAGGTCGTTTTCCGATTTCGCCAAGCGGGCTCGCTGATCTCCAAGTGGCAGGCCGCCTAACAAACGGTGGTTCTCGGTGTGACTACCGACTTCGCCAGCATTGGCCAGATCTCGAGATAAGCGAGAGTAGTCTCGCGCCAGGTCCGAGGTGAGAAAGAAGGTCGAGCGGACGTGGGCCGCTTCGAGTGAATCGAGTGCGTACTGGGCGTTGGAGAAACCGGACTCCACGTCCTGGGCGATTGTCGCGGCGGCGATCCGTCCTTTCGGCCACGGCTCGATGCTGCCGATTGGAAGCCCAGCGGCCCACGCTACGCTGTTGCGCACGAGTATCGCGCTCAAGGCGCGATCCCATGGGAGATGGACGACGTCGCGGAGCTCGAAACCCCAGTAGACGATACGCCCGCGACCATACGACCTGTGAGTGATCGCGACGTCGAGGAGCGGCGTGTTACCGGCAGGCTGCGGCTGCAGCGCGTAGTCCGAGAAGAATGCGTCGCGCTGCATCAGCCGCAGCGCAAGCTGGCGGCCTGGGTTGAGATCGATGCGCGAGCCAGGTGGAATGTCGACGGTCAGTGGGCCTCCGGCCGGAAGCGTTAGGTAGGTCATCGGCCGGGAGTCGAGCGTGTCGGCGCGCGATGCGCCGGTGATCGCGACGATGAGGCCATAGCCGATGGGCCGGCAGCCGGCGTCGTAGACGCCGGTGAGCCCGGTAACGATGATGCCGCCGCCGCGCATTGTGATGCCATCGATCGCCTCGCGTGCTTCAACCGTTAGGCATGGCGACGAAGGAACGACGAGGACGCGTGCGTTGCGGTCGGCGCTTGCGGCTGTCGCCGACACGACTCGCGCGTCGGCGCCCGCAGCGGTGAGGGCAGTTTGCCAGGCGCCGGTGATCGAATCGAGCGTCCCCGGAGTCGTATAGAACGAGGCGGCGGATTCATCGCGGAGAATGTCGACGACAACTCGCGAGGGGAGATGGGCGTCGGCAAGGAGCGACGGCATCCGCTGGACGACGCGCGAGCCCGAGAAGCGCGCTGGTTCGGGGCGTGTCGCCGCGTCGCCGCGGCGAAGCGTGAGCATGACCGACACGACAACGACCAGCGCCGCCGCGAGCGAAAAAGCGAGGGTCGTTGGGCGCGGGCGGTTCATTTCTCGTCGGCGACGATGCGCTCGAAGTAGGGCGATTCGCTGGCACTCGCGGGAAGCTCGAGGCGTGGACGCCGCGCTTCACGCAGCTTGTAGGCGACATAGCTGCCAACGGCCATCACGATCGTGACGAGAAACGAGACGAGAATGATGGTGGACAGTAAGATGTTAACGGACACTCAACACCCCCGTGTTCTGCACTTCAGAGTCTTCCGACACGTTCCAGCTTACCCCAGGTCATCCGCACGCGCGCGACTTCTTCGACGGTCGCAAAGAGCTTCGCGACGTCGATCATCGTTATGAAAAAGAAACGGTAGCCGACGGCATACGGAACCAGCCGGAGATCCTCACCCTCCATCCCGACCGCGTACAGTGCTGCGGCGACGTCGAGCATCGTCAGGAGCGCCCACCAATACAGCACGCCGGACGCGGCGCCGGCGGACAACGCCGCCACGGTGAAAAGCAGGTTGCCGACGACGTTCATCGTTGGCCACACGACCGCCTCGAAGAGCATAACGAGCAGCGACAACCAGAGCGCGACGCCCTGCTGTGGTGCGCCGAGCCACGACGCACGCTTGCGCAATGCCTGGAGAATCCCGCGGGTCCAGCGATACCGCTGCTTTATGAGATCGAGGTAATGCTCGGGCGCTTCGGTGTATGCAATCGCACGCTCCTCATAGGCAACGTGCCAACCCGCGGTGAGCAACTTGAGCGTGAGATCGGCGTCCTCGGCAAAGGTGTCGGTGTCGTAACCACCGGCCCGCAGCAGGGCGTCGCGCCGAAATACGCCGATCGGACCGGGGATGATGTTCACGACGCGCAAGAAGCCCTGCGCGCGGCGTGCGGTGTTCAGCCCTTCGACGTACTCGAGCGCTTGAAGCTTTGTCCACACGTTCTGCCGATTGACGACCTTCACGTTGCCCGCCACCGCACCGACGCGTGGATCGACGAAATGCCGCATCGCGAAGCGCAGCGTATCCGGGTGTAAGCGAGAATCGCCGTCCATGCAGAGGACGAAATCGGTAGTCGCGAGGGTAATGCCGGTGTTCAGCGCACTCGCTTTCCCGCTGTTGTTCTTCCGCACGACACGAATACTGGACTGGCCATACTGTCCAGCTATCGCCGCCGCTCGCTCGTAGGTGTCGTCACTCGAGCCGTCGTCGACGACGATAACGTGAAAGACGGGATATCGAAGCTCGAGAAGACTGCGGAGCGCCGCCGCGATCATCGCCTCCTCGTTGTAGACGGGAACGAGAATCGTCACCGGTGGCTGGTGCGTGCACTCGGCATCGCGGCCTCGATTCTCGATGTGTTGCAGATAGCTCAACCACAACAGCAGCACGTAGCGCACGATGAGGACGACGAGGAACGTCAGCACGAACGCAATCGCGATCTGGAGTGCGGTCGTCTGCATGTCAGGGCCCTACGCGGACGGTGATCGATGCGCCGAATCGTTGATAATCGCCCGCCCGTCCACGACCGTAGCTGAGCGCGCCCTGGGCCTCCCAGCCGTGCACTCGGTATCCCGCTTCGGTCGACGCGCCCATCTGGACCGCGCTGTGTCTTGCGATCGGACCGCGAGCGATCGAACCGTCGGGGGAAGCAATGATCGGCGACTCGTTGCTCCAGGCATAGCTAGGCAGGACTCGCGCCGCGAACGAGAGCCCTCGCGCCTGCCTAACGGCGTACTCGACACCGGCGCCCTGTGAGGAGTACTGCGCCGGATCCCAGTAAAGAGTGCTGCGGTCGGCGAATGCGACGCCGCTCCCCGAGTACACGGCAAACACGTTCGCTCCGAGCGGATACCGCGCGAAACTTTCAATCGTTAGGCGTCGGTTGCCGTCGCTCACTTGCGCGCGCTCCCATCTCACACCGACGTCGAGCTGGCCGAGGGGGCCGCCAAGCGTGAGGGCGGCATCGCGCTCGGTGAGAGGAGGTCCACCCGTGGCCGGCAGCAGCGCGTCGACCGAAAAGAGCGACGGATACGCCGGCTGCGTCGCGAGCTCACCAGTCGCTTGCCAGGCGAAAAGCCACGCCGACAGTGCTGCTCGCCCTTCACCCAACATTCCGGCGGTTGGATGCTGCACCGCCCCGCCCTCGATCTCGAGCCGGCCGAGCACTGGACCGTAGGCTGCTTCCTGCCAACCGCCGACCGTTCCGCCAAAGCCGCTCACGTCGACGCTCCGCGCCGAGGTGTGTTGCGACAGCTCCCGCCAGTCGCCACCTAACGTGATTCGCGTGCTGCTGGTAATCGGCACAGTGCGGCCAAGGCTCAGCACGGAGTACGCGAGCCCGAGGTTGTCGGCGGCGGCGTCCTCGGAGACGCGCCAGCCTGGATCATCGCCAACGAGCGGCGCAAGGGTTGCCGGCCGCTCTTCGCGATCGAGTTGTGCGAGCGCGCCCGCCACGGCCGTGCGCACATCGCCGGTGGCACTTTGCCGCGCGGCCGTGTACATCGAGCGCGCGCCTCGATAGTCGCCGCGCTCACGAAGCAAGTCACCGAGGAGCAGGAACGCGTCGGCCGACGGTTGCAGCTTTTGAGAAGCCCAGAGATCGGATTCGCCGCCGGGACGATCGCCCAACGCAAGGCGAAGACGCGCGCGTTCGAGCAGTAGCGGGCCGGTGGGCGCTTGGATGAGCAGCGTGTCGTATTGAGCCCGCGCATCGGCATAGTGTCGCGCGTCGGCCAACATCGATGCGACGGTGTGGCGGAGCGCCGTATCGGCGGGGTTGAGCACCAACGCAGCGCGCATCCGGTCGGCGCCGCCAAAGCGATCACCCGCGGCGACGTAGGCGTCGGCCATCTCGCGAAGGAGCGCACCTCGATCGGGAATTCGTACCGGCGCTGGTCGAGAGAGCAGCGTATCG